>JARGGF010000084.1 GCA_029210905.1 Bacteroidales bacterium
AGCCTCAATGGCATTTTTTTCCAAATTGATCAGTACCTGCATCATTTGGTCAGGATCAATCAAAATATTTCGGTCCTGCAAATTAGATTTAAAGCTTAATACAATATTTTCAGGAATTATTACAGAGCTGAAACTTTTTCTAACATGTTCCTCAATATCAATCTCTTGCAATTTCAATTGATTCTTTCGGGCAAAATTAAGTAAGCCGCTTACAATCTTCTTGCACCTGTCGGCATGTTCCACAATTAGTTCAAGGCTTTCTTTTGAAGGATCCGCTTCTTTAATTCTGTCTTTCAATATATTACTGTGCAAACTGATTACACCAAGTGGATTGTTCAATTCATGGGCTATTCCAGCAGACAGTTGCCCCATACTTGCCAGCTTTTCAGATTGTTTAAGCGCTTCCCTGGTATTGGCCAATTTTTCATTTGAAAGGTTTAATTCCTCAATCGATTTATGCAGTTTTTCAATGGTATAGGGCAGACACATTTCATCTTCAGCAAGGCCTTCGAGAATCGCTACTGCATGCTCAAAGCAGGTTGGATAGCCGCAAACTCCACAGTTTAAATGATCGCTATCAGCGTGTTTTCCCATTTTATGCAGAATTTCTTGTAATTTAATGTCTGAAGGTATCTCAAATCTTCTATCAGCAGCCTCAAATTTTGTGCTTAATTCCAACCCTGAAAAGTTTGACATTTGTCTGTGCCACTCCTCCATGTTTAACATTCTCATTTTGTCACGAGCATATTCGCTAATCCTATGCTTGCGCTCAAATCTTTTTCCGTTTTTTGACATCCCTGCCCCCATAATACAACCTTCGCAGCACAATAATTCAAGATGTTTGGTTTTAATGGTTCCTTTTTCCAACTCATTAATTGCATCCTGAAATTTTGCTTTTCCCTCCGCAACAAAAACATTTCCATCAATAATGCTGTCAGAAACAGTGATATTTTCTAACAACCCCCTGCTAACAGGGAAAATGGCACCTTTACCTGCAAAAGGAGGATCAAAATCAGAAGGTGTAATATGCTGATTATTAACATCATGTTTTTCTAAGATGGTTCGTAATTCAGAAAAAGTAAGCACCTCATCTACTTCGTCAGATTCAGCCTTTTTGGCAATACAAGGGCCGATAAAAACAACTTTGCTGCCCTTATAAAGCTTTTTTACTACTCTTGCGATAGCGATCATGGGGGAAATAACAGGTGCAAGTAGTCCAACGAGCCCCGGATGATAATGTTTTATATAATAAACTATTGCCGGACAATCTGAAGATATTAATACCTCACTTGAGGAGTTTTGAATGATGTTTTTATAGGCATTGGCCACTAAATCGGCACCAAAAGCAACTTCAACAACAAATTCAAAACCAAGCTTCTTCAGCATGCCAACAAACACCCTAAAATCGGAAAATTCAGAAAATTCAGCAGGGAAACTGGGAGCTATGCAGGCAACCACTGTGTTTGAACTGTTTAGTAGCGTTTCAACATCATTAATGGAAAAGTGAAAAGCTTTGGCTCCCTGACTGCATACTTTGACACAATTTCCACAAGCTATGCATCTCTCACCAATCACTTCGGCCTGCCCGTTTACAATTTTCATTGCTTTTGCCGGACACTCCCTTACGCAGGTATAGCAGACCCTACACCGATCTTTTATGGTGTAAACCAAGGAATTATTTCCGGCCTGAATGTACATAAACTATTGATTTAGCTATGATTAGCAAGATAAATTACGCTTGTTAGTTCACTGCATAAATTCACATTATTTAATACAATATTATCCTCAACTTTCAGATTAACCGGTGCAAAATTAAGGATACCTCTAATACCGTAAGACACCAGATTATTACACACCTCCTGTGCTGACAATGCAGGTACAGCTAAAACTGCTGTTTTTATGTTATTAGAATGGATGAATTCTTCGAGTTTATTGTTAGGAAAAACCGGGATTTGATATTTCCTTTTAAGTTTAACCGGATCAATATCAAATCCGGCAATAATATCAATATTGTTCCGCTTAAAATCATCATTATCTATTAATGCGTTTCCTATATTCCCCATTCCTACAATAATTACAAACTGACGCCCTTCATTACCAAGGATTTTCTCAATATCCAAAATCAGCTGCTCTATATGATAGCCCGATTTTTTCTTTCCCCTTATTCCAAAACTTGCTAAGTCCCTTCTTATTTGCTCAGGAGATACATCAACTTCTTCACCAAGATAATAGGAAAAAACATATTCAAAACCAATATTTTTCAACCTGTTTAAACACATTCTGTAACTTAATAACCGCAATATTTCGAATTTAGAATGCATTACTCTCTCTTTTTATTCCGCAAATTAATATCAACTAAAGGTACGGTAAAATTTCAGAAAAGTCAAACTGAAAAACCCATATCTCTCTGATTATCTTAATATATCAATCCCACAAGTAATCCGATATGTTTTACAACATGTTTACTAAAAAACACATGCTTTTATTTGGAAAAGTGATCAAAACCTCCTTAATTTTAAGGTAATATTATAACTTAATTTAATCTATTAAGTTACAATATGATGTTATTAGTTGCTTTATCCTAAAACTAAAGAGCATGAACCTAACACAATCAATCGCTATCTACTTAATCCATCAGAATAAGCACGATGCTGATTTTTTACCATCCAAAAATTACCTGAAGGAATTGCCAGAAATTAAGCTCTTTGAATGTATAAATGAATGCGACAAGAAAACATTTAAGTCCGCTGTAAGCAATATCAGTCCTTTAGAATATGACAAAATTATTCTTGCCGGAGAAAACCCCGGGTTTTATAAAGATTTATTTTTGTCGCAAATTGCGTTAGCAGGCAAAAACCCGGAAATACTATTACTGAATTTTTGTGATTATGGACTAAATCATTTTATTGACAATAATCGACTAATTGCTGCATTCTTAGGTCTTGTTTATAATATTCCGTTTAAAAAATTGTTGAGTAATGGAAATTTACCTGTAAATGATCAAACCCTGATTATTGGAGCTGGTATCGCAGGCATTCAAGCGGCACTGGAAATTGGAAACGCAAATAAAAAGGTGTTCCTGCTTGAAAAAAACGCCACTATTGGCGGCCATATGGCAATGTTTGACAAAACATTTCCTACACTTGATTGCGCAGCGTGCATTTTAACACCCAAAATGGTTGAAGTGGGCCAACACCCAAAAATTGATCTGCTTACCTATTCTGAATTACTCGAAGTAAAAGGTAATTCAGGTAATTATCAGGTTAAAATTAAAAAGAAGGCTCGAAAAGTTGATCTTAAAAAATGTATTGGTTGTGGCTCTTGTTCAGCACGTTGCCCAAGTCATGCACCCAGTGAATTTGACTCTGGTATTAGTTTGAGAAATGCCATATACATTCCTTTTCCACAGGCGGTCCCCAACAAATATGTGGTGGATAGCGCTATCTGCAGATATGTTGAAAGTCCCTACGAAATTAATGCTCAAACCATTAAGGAATTAAACAAAACTGCTGGATTTCCAAAAGAAATCACTGAAAAATTAGTTGTTTTAAAAAATAAAGAAATTAAATCGGCCGTTGAGTTCAATTCTGTTTTAATTGAAAATATTGGAGAACAGAACACCGAAAAATATGGTGAGCTCATATTTGAACACACAGGAGCCTGCAAAAATTGCGTGCGTTTTTGTCCGGTAAATGATTGCATTGATCTCGACGAACAAGATGAGGAAGTTGAGATAAATGTTGGTAACATTATTCTGGCCACAGGATTTAAAGCTTTCGACGCCAAAAAAGCGATTCAATATGGTTATGGAGTTTATCCAAACGTTCTTACCTCACTTGAACTGGAAAGATTAATTAATGCTTCAGGCCCTACTTCAGGTAAAATTGTTTTAGCAGGGCTGGATAAAAAGGGTAATCGAATATTCGATAAAGAAGGTGAAAAACCAAAGAGTTTAGCTATTGTACACTGTGTTGGCAGTCGTGATGTTAACCATAATAAATATTGTTCAAAAGTATGTTGCATGTATTCATTAAAGCTGGCACACCTGGTAAAAGAAAAACTTCCAGAGACTACTGTTTATGAGTACTTTATAGATATGAGAGCCTATGGAAAAGGTTATGAAGAGTTCTATAACCGCATAAGGAATGAGGGAATTAATATTATCCGTGGCAAAACAGCCAAAGTAGAACTTAAGGATGACCACCTTTGGATAAGAGGGGAGGATATTCTTAAAAAGAAATTAATTGAGGAAAAAATTGAAATGGTAGTTTTAGCAATTGGACTGGAACCGGCAAGCGACAATAAAGCGTTGGCTGATATTTTAGGATTACAGTTAAGTGCTGAAGGTTGGTTCAAAGAAAATTCAAGCGATACTGAAACAACCTTAACAAACAATCAGGGAATTAAAATAGCTGGTGTTTGTCAAGGGCCAAAAGACATTCCCGATTCTGTAGCTCAGGCATCTGCTGCAGCCGCTGGTGTTTTAAAATCAATACTTAAAGGAGAAATAAAAGGAGAAATCAAAGAGATAAATCTGCAACACATTGAAAAAATAGTTAAAGAGCAGGTTCAGTAATTTGACTGAATACAGCCTTTCATCTTTCAGAAGCAAGTTTAACAATATTTTATAAACCAAATAACAAATGGAAAACCTTGTAAACCCTAAATTACGCGATGAGTTAAAAAAATTCGGCGTTCAGGATTGGGAAGGATGTTATCATTGCGGACAGTGCACAGCTAACTGTCCATTAACTGAACAAGGTCAGTTGTTTCCCCGAAAGGATATCCGATCAATGCAAATGGGACTTAAAAAAACGCTTGCCGGCAGCCTCGAACCATGGTTATGTTATTATTGTGGCGATTGCAGCAAGGAATGCCCTAGAAATGCCAACCCGGGTGAAATGATGATGGCTTTGCGTCGTTATCTTACATCGGTCTATGACTGGACAGGCATTTCAAAGCTAATATACAATTCTAAAATAGCTGAATTTGCACTAATATTTATAATCGCCGCATTGGTCCTTATATTATCAATAATATACAGTCAGGTCCCGGATCGGTCTCTTTGGATAACTCCAGAAGGCGGGGTTGCTATTAATCAGTTTTTCCCGGTAGAATATGTGCATTTTGGTGATATGGTAATGTTTGTGTTACTCGCGGGCCTGCTTATCAGCAATATTGTGAACATGTACTTTAAAGTAATTGTAAATCAAGGAATTAAAGTGCACTTTATAAACTATTTTACTGAATTTTGGGCTTTAATATGGAATTTTATCAGTCAGAAAAAGTTCTCCAAATGCGATTCAAAGCCCTACTGGTATGTGCACCTATTCCTGGTAACGGCTTATGTTACACTTTTTGTTATGGTAGTAGCTTTTTTAACCTGGTTCCAGACGGACACCATCTATGCATGGTACCATCCACAGCGAATTCTTGGATATTATGCTACTCTTGGATTATTTGCTGGCACGCTATATTTTATTTATCAAAGATCCAGAAAAACAAAGGAAAATAGCAAGCATTCCCATTATACTGACTGGACCTTTATAGTCCTGTTATTTTTAAGTACACTTTCCGGAATATTGGTTCATGTTTTTAGAATCAATGGAATGGCACTGGCAACATATTATATTTATATAGCTCATTTAATGATACTTACGCCAATGCTAATGATAGAAGTGCCTTTTTCAAAATGGTCACATTTAGCCTATCGTCCTTTTGCCATCTATTTTGCCAGACTGAAAAAGGCAGCTGAAAATAAACAGAAAGAAGCAAACATGGAAGCTACCTATAAACTAAAAGAATCCATTGCCTAAAATTAAAAATATGGAAGAATACAGAATAGGAGTATATATATGCTGGTGCGGCACCAACATTGCCATGATGGTAGATGTAGAAGCTGTAGTGGAAGAAATTAAAAAGTTACCTAACGTTACTATTGCCAAAGATTATAAGTACATGTGTTCTGATCCGGGCCAGGATTTAATTGTAAAGGATATCAAAGAGCACCATTTAAATCGGATAGTTGTAGCAGCTTGCTCTCCAAGGATGCACGAACCTACTTTTAGAAAAGCTCTGGAAAATGCAGGCCTGAATCCATACTTTTTTGAGATGGCAAATATCCGGGAGCAGGTTTCATGGGTACATACCGACAGAATTGAAGCAACCCGAAAAGCAAAAGGACTGGTTGCAGGTGCTGTTAAAAGAGTGGTTCACCACAAAGCACTAAATAAAAGATACGTTGACATTCATCCGGCAACGCTGATAATAGGTGCCGGAGTTGCAGGAATGTCAGCAGCTCTTGAAATTGCAGATTCCGGACAAAAAGTGCACCTGGTGGAACAATGCAATCAATTAGGTGGTATGGTAAGAAAAGTTGATTTAAATTACCCTTATTTAAACAGCAGCCGTCAAACTATCAGCCAACTGATTAAAAACACAGAAGAACACCCTGATATTCAAATATATACAGAAAGTAAAATTGACAAAATTTCAGGATATATTGGAAATTTCAGGGCATTGCTTTCAAACCATCAGGAACAAAGGGAGCTTGAATTTGGGAACATATTAATTGCAACAGGTCTTAAATCATTTGATCCTTCAATCATTGAAAATTATGGCTATAAACGTATTCCAAATGTAATTACCTCTGCTGATTTTGAAAAAATGTTATACTCAGGTTTAATTCATTGTGAAAATGGAAAAGAGCCAGGCAATATTGCAATAATTCACTGTGTAGGCAGCCGAAACGAAAATTACCACCCCTATTGTTCCAGAACCTGCTGTATGACAGCGCTTAAATATATTAATCAAATTTCATCTGCTGCACCTGAATGCAATATTTACGATATTTATGCAGATATGAGGGCCATTGGCAAAGACTGCGAAGAATTATATGCATCAACTTCGAAAAAAAATGTGATGTTTTTGATGTTTGATCAACAGCATGATTTGCCAGTAATCAAACAAAATGGAAATGGTAAAACGGTATCTATTGAATTTACAGAATTGCTTTCGGGAGAGAGCATTCATATTCAGGCAAATATGGTAGTTTTAATGACTGCCGTTGAATCGCAGGCAAACAATAAAGAAATCGCCCATTTAGCTGGAATAAGTACAGATAAAAACGGATTTTTTATTGAAAAACATCCAAAACTTGATCCGGTGGCAACAACAACGGAAGGTGTTTACATTGCCGGAACCTGTCAATCGCCCAAAGATATTCCTGATTCCATTGTTCAGGCAAAAGCTGCAGCAGCCAGGATATTAGCAACTATTGCTAAGGGAAAAGTTCAGGTGGAAGTTACAACTGCCCAGGTAAATGAAGATATCTGCTGCGGATGCCAGTGTTGTGCAAGTGTTTGCCCCTACTCTGCTATAAGCTATAACGAAGATAAAAAAGTTTCAGAAGTAAACGAAATCCTATGCAAAGGCTGTGGAACTTGCGCCTCGGCCTGCCCAAGTGGGGCTATAGTGAGCAAACATTTTACTGATAATCAGATATTATCGCAAATAACAGGTGTGTTAGAGATGCAGATTGAAACTGCCTGATAATTCATAAATAACCGAAGCAATAAAAAGAAACAAGATGAATTACAAACCTACAATAATTGGCTTTCTATGCAATTGGTGCTCCTATACTGGGGCAGATCTGGCAGGAACATCCCGACAAAAATATGAAGATAAAATACGCATTATCAGGGTAATGTGCTCGGGCAGGATAGAACCTACTTTTGTTCTGGATGCTTTTAGAAAAGGTGCTGATGGCATACTAATATGTGGCTGTCATCCAGGCGATTGCCATTATCACGAGGGAAACTATAAATGTTTAAGGCGGTTTCATCTGCTTCAAAAGTACACTCAACAAATGGGTATTGAAAAAGAGCGGTTGAGACTTGAATGGATTAGTGCCAGTGAGGGCAAAGAGTTTGCCGAATTGGTGGATGAGATGAGTGAAAAAATTGCCAGTTTAGGTAAATGCATGGTAAAAGAAACTTTAGACACCTATCGATAATTATATATAAAGTAAGATGGCAAAGGAGAACAAACCCAAACAGAAAATAAAAATGGCCGTATATTGGGGTGCGGCTTGCGGTGGTTGCTGTGTCTCGGTTCTGGATGTTCATGAAGCCTTGTTTACTGTTGTAGAAGAAGCAGATCTGGTTTTTTGGCCTATTGCACTGGATACGAAATATGCCGATTTGGAAAAAATGGAGGATCAATACATTGATCTTACGCTGTTTAACGGGGCTATTAGAAATAGTGAAAATGAGCACATTGCAAAATTACTTAGAAAAAAAAGCAAAATTTTGGTGGCATACGGTGCCTGCGCGCAATTAGGGGGTATACCAGGGCTGGCTAATTTTTCATCAAAAAAGGAAATTTTTGATCGGGTGTATTTTGAAAGTGAGTCCACAGAAAACAAAGATAAAAAAATCCCTCTAACTACTGTTAAATTAAATGGTTACGAGCTTTATTTGTCTGAATTCTACAACGATGTAAAAACCCTTGCACAAACAGTTGATGTGGACTATTCTATCCCGGGCTGCCCACCGCAAACCGAAAGATTATTAGAAGTATTTATGGCAATAGTTAGCGGTGCAGAATTACCCCCAAAAGGAAGTGTCCTCGGGGCTCATGACAAACCGCAATGCGATGATTGCAAAAGAATAAAAACAGACAACAAAAAAATAAAAGCTTTCAAACGTCCATGGGAGATTGAAGATGATGGGGTCACCTGTTTTCTTGAGCAAGGTGTAATTTGCATGGGCCCTGCTACTCGCGGGGGGTGCGGAAATGCAAGATGTGTAATTGGAAATGCCCCATGCCGGGGTTGTTATGGTCCGCCACCCGGTGTTCTAGATCCGGGCGCAAAAATGTTATCCGCCATCGGAACCATTATTGATTCTGATGATCCTGACGAAATTATAAAAATTGTAGAACAAGTTGTTGATCCTGCAGGCACTTTCTACAGGTTTAGTCTGCCAGCTTCCATTCTTCACCGTAAAATTATTCACAAAGAAAAATCAACAGCATAAGATACATTAATATGAAAAGAATCACAATTGACCCGATAACAAGGCTTGAAGGACATGGTAAAATTGAAATATTTTTAACAGATGAAGGCGCTGTCGACAATGTTTTTTTTCAGGTGCCAGAATTAAGAGGTTTTGAAAAGTTTTGCGAAGGAAGGCCAGTTGAAGAGCTATCGCAAATTGTAACCAAGATATGCGGTGTCTGTCCGGGCTGTCATCATATGGCGTCAGGGAAGGCAGCAGATGCTGTTTTCGGCGTAAAACCTCCTCCTACAGCAAAAAAACTGCGCGAACTTTTTTATATGGCCCATTTTGTTCACAGCCATATTGCACACTTTTATGCTTTGGCAGCGCCGGATTTTGTGGTGGGGCCAACAGCAAATCCTGCAGAAAGAAATGTTTTAGGAGTCATTGGCAAGGTTGGGAAAGAAATAGGTACCGAAGTTCTTAAACAGAGAAGAATAGCCCAGGAAATCCAGGCATTATTAGGTGGCCACCAAACCCATGTTGTGATGAATATCCCCGGTGGGGTAAGAAGAGGATTAAATGAAGAAGAAAGGGCGACAATAGAACAACAAGCCAAAGGTTTTATAGAATTTTCAAAATTTTCATTAAAAGTCTTTAGCGATGTAGTGCTTGGCAATAAAGATTATGTTGATATTATTCTAAATGGCCCCTATAAATTAAACCTGCATTCAATGGGCCTTGTTGATGAAAACAACAAGGTAAACTTTTATGACGGCAAGGTGCGTGTAGTGGACACGCTTGGAAAAGAACATTGTAAATATGCCCCGTCAGATTATATGGATTACATCGAAGAGCGTGTAGAATCATACAGTTATTTAAAATATCCTTTTTTGAAGAAAATTGGTTGGAAGGGATTTGTTGATGGCCAGGATTCAGGAGTTTATCACGCTACACCTTTGTCAAGATTGAATGCTGCTGACGGAATGGCCACACCACTGGCACAAATAGAATATGACAGAATGTTTGAAGTACTGGGAGGTAAACCAGTTCATCATACGTTGGCAATGCATTGGGCAAGACTCATAGAATTGTTATATGCTTCGGAAAGGGCGCTGGATCTGGTAACTGACCAAGAAATTACGGGGAAAGAATTACGTGCCCAACTGAATGGTATTGTGGGTGAGGGAGTTGGAATTGTTGAAGCCCAGCGTGGTACTTT
>JARGGF010000850.1 GCA_029210905.1 Bacteroidales bacterium
TAAAAACCGATTTGAACAGGAAATTATATTTTATCTTGAAAAGTTTGATATTACGGAAGAAAAAGTACGCCTGAGAAACCACACTGCTTATTTTCTGGAAACTATTGATGATGAGGAATTTGCAGGAAAAAAACTGGGCTTTATTGCTCAGGAAATTGGACGCGAAATTAACACCATTGGCTCCAAAGCCAATCATGTTGAAATCCAGAAGATTGTGGTGCAAATGAAAGATGAACTGGAGAAAATTAAGGAGCAATTGTTGAATATATTGTAGAAATAGAACACGGATTTAGCGGATTATGGCGGATTTTAATTTTGATATAATAAGGTATTAATATGTCAACACAAGTATATTGATTTTCTCCAACTTGTATCTTTCAACTTTTATCTTTTGTCTTAATATCCCGCTGCCTGTCCATCCTTCCTGGATTCCGAAGCCCCATAATAAACTTTTTGCACCGGATCCCACATAATTGCCTGATAACCACCGTATCCACCCAATCCCCATTTTATTTTGTGTCCCATTTTCATCAATTCACGAATGGTTTCGTAGGGGAAGCCTTCTTCAAGCTCAATCCAGCCACCATCTTTCATCACATCTCCTGTTGGTTCCGTTGATCCAATGTGCTGAATACGAGGAGCATCACCTGCTTCCTGCAGGTTCATTCCAAAATCAATCATATTTACCAAAATCTGTACATGTCCTTGTGGCTGCATGGCCCCTCCCATAACTCCAAAACTCATAAATGGTTTACCATCTTTGGTCACAAACGCCGGAATAATAGTGTGAAATGGCCTTTTACGGGGCTCATAAACATTTTTATGCCCTTCCTCTAATGAGAACAACTCTCCCCTATCCTGAAGCATAAAACCAAGCCCGGGAGGCACCATGCCCGAGCCCATGCCCCGGTAATTACTCTGAATCAAGGAAACCATGTTTCCTTCTTTGTCAGCTACAGTCATATAAATGGTATTTCCCTGCTCCAACTCGCCATAATCATAAGATCTGGCAGATCTTTCAGGATTTATCAGCGGCCTGCGTTTATTGGCGTATTCTTTTGATATTAAGTCTTTTACAGGCACTTTACTGAAATTCATATCGGCATAATATTTTGCACGATCCTCATAAACCAGTTTTTTGGCTTCAACAAACAAATGCACATATTCTTTACTTGCAAAACCCATGCTTTTCAAATCATAAGTTTCAAGTATATTAAGCATTTGAAGGGCTGCAATTCCCTGTCCGTTTGGGGGCAATTCCCAGACATCATAACCGCGATAATTTGTTGAAACCGGATCAATCCATTCAGCCTGATAGTCAGCAAAATCATCGTAAGATAAAAAACCACCCTGTTCTTTAATAAAAGCAGCAATTATCTTAGCAATATCTCCTTTATAGAAAGCATCTCTTCCGCCCTTTGCAATTTTTTCAAGTGTGCTGGCAAGAAAAGGATTTTTAAAAATTTCGCCTTTCACAGGTGCATGTCCATTGGGCATCCAGGTTTCTTTGAAGTTTGGATATTTCTGCAAAAAATTAGCGCTGGCGCCTATGTAATAAGCAATTAGCTCCGAAACAGGGAAACCCTCACGAGCATAATCTATTGCGGGTTGCAGGTTTTGTTTCATCTCCAGTTTGCCGAATTTTTTGTGCATTTCGAACCATCCCGCTACACAACCAGGAATTGTCAAGGGAAGGGGGCCATAAGCAGGTATTTTTTCGAGTCCATTCTTCTTAAAATAATCCAGTGTTAATGACTTGGGAGAGTAACCACTGGCATTAAGTCCATACAATTTTTGAGTTTTTGCATCCCAGATAATGGCAAATAAATCGCCACCCATGCCATTACCTGTGGGCTCCATTAAACCTAAAGTTGCATTGGCCGCAATAGCCGCATCAATGGCATTGCCACCTTGTTTTAAAATATCTAAAGCCACTTGGGTTGCCAAAGGCTGACTTGTAGCAGCCATTCCATGTTGAGCAATTACTTCGGAGCGGGTAGCAAATGTTTTACCTGTAACTCTGTCCTGGGCTATTAAATTTGCAATTGAAAATGTTAGTAATATAAGGAATGGTATTTTTTTCATGTGTACAGTTTTTTTTATTAGCAGTTGCAATATACAAAAAATGCGGAAAGCAATCATCGTAGTAATTGGTTTTATGATAGCATAAATCAGGCAGCTGATCATTTATATTTCCAGAAATTTAAATTTTTTTTGGAAATTAAAGTAATATTTTTAACTTTGTATTTCAAAGTTCTTTCTATGTTCTTTATGGCAAATCATTCTTTAGCAATATTATCATTGATATTAGCTAAAAAATTATTGAAGTTAAGAGTTAATCAAATCGTATAAAAGTCTGAGTTGTTTGTTTATAAATAAGCTTTGAAAATTTTTTTTTAAATATATACTTTGATTTTCAAAGTACTATTAATTTAACTAATTAATTATGGGATATCAAAAGGATTCAAAATCTAATGTGTTGTATTTTATTGGCTTAGCTGCTATTTTGTTGGAGTTTATTATTTACCTCGTAATAAGGAAAATATTCCTCCCTGAATTAAAAATGGAAGATAAAATGCCATTGATCTTTCTTAACCATGGTATTACCCTCACTTACTTAATCACAATCTTTATACATAATTTAGTAAAAAACAGGTGGCATTTTCTGAGAATGGATAAACGACTGTTTATCAGCTTTATAAGCTTAGCGTATATTTCTGCGCACAGTCTAAATGAGGAAATCGTTATTTTTTCCCGCTACCCTCTTTGGCTTAATATACTATTAATCAGTATATTTATTACGCTCCATCTGTTAGATTATCTGGATAAATTACCTGAATTTATCAGACCTGGAGTCTTTTTTATTCTGGGCCTGGGAAGTGTGCTCATTTTATATTTTACAGTTTACCTGTCTCCTTTTCTGCCTATAGGAATTGTAGGGC
>JARGGF010000851.1 GCA_029210905.1 Bacteroidales bacterium
ACCTTAGCAAAAAAAAGAGAATCAGCTATATAGACGTACATTGTATATAAGACCTGTAAATAAGTATTACAAATCTAAAGGCAGGTTATCAGCCAAATCAGCATCACTTGTAGTGAGCAGTTCGACAAGCTAGCTGCACCCTTTGTCGAAGTATCCGTATTCAAATTTGAAACCGCCGCAGATATTCATAAATGGCGCAAACCCTTCACGAAGTTAATAATGCAGGTTAGAGTATTACATATACGAAGGCATCAGAACTTAGGCGAAACCGTTTTCACGAAGTAATAATTCATTTTTTTTATAAATTATTCGGGCTAAATTGTAAGATTTAAATAATTTTGCCGGAAAATATCCAATTCGAAATTCAGTTTATGCATAAAATCGAAACCAATCGATTGTTAATTTTAGCACTTGACCTGGAATGTCTGGTACTTTTGCAAAAAGATAGAACATTGCTTGAAAAACACTTAAATTTAAGATTTTCAGGACACCAGATAAGTGGAGAAGCTAAGGTTGAAGTTTTGGAAGCCATGAAATTTTGGATGCAAGGAGTCAGGGAACATCCTGATACCTATGAATGGTATACAGCGTGGGAAATCATTCTTAAAGATAAAAATCAATCAATTGGTGGTATTGGTTTTACTGGCTTGCCCGATGAAAATGGAAGTACCCTTGTAGGCTATCATATTGATGAGCGATTCAGGAATGAAGGTTTTGCGTCTGAAGCTTTACAGGCAATGATAGCCTGGGCCATTAAAAATAGGAAATTAAAACAGTTAATTGCTGACACTCCACTTGAAAATATAGCCAGTCAACGAGTATTAATCAAGAATGGTTTTGTGCAGGAATCAGTAAGTAACAATATGACAACGTGGGTATTACCTATTCAAAAACAATCAGCCATTGGCAAAGTTTTCGAAAATTAATTACAAAATTTTAGAAGAAAAAAGCAATGATACAATATTTAAGTTTACTCGATCATGTTTTAAAAAACGGGGTTAAAAAGGAAGACCGGACCGGAACCGGAACCATCAGCACCTTTGGTTACCAGATGCGATTTGACCTTGCTGAAGGTTTTCCATTATTAACCACTAAGAAATTGCATTTAGCCTCAATCATACATGAACTATTATGGTTTATTAAAGGCGATACAAATATCGCATATCTGAAAGAAAATAATGTAAGGATCTGGAACGAATGGGCAGACAGCAATGGGGATTTAGGTCGGATTTATGGCTACCAATGGCGTTCATGGACCGCGGAAAATGGAAAAAACATCGATCAGCTTGCGGATGTGATTGAACGGATAAAAACGAATCCTGATTCCAGAAGGCATATAGTAAGTGCATGGAATGTAGGCGATTTGGATAAGATGGCCTTACCTCCCTGCCATATTTTATTTCAGTTTTATGTTGCAAATGGGAGATTATCTTGTCAGTTATACCAACGAAGCGCGGATATCTTTTTAGGCGTTCCCTTTAACATTGCTTCCTATGCCTTATTCTTAATGATGATGGCCCAGGCAACAGGTTTAAAACCCGGCGAATTTATTCATACACTTGGAGATGCTCATATCTATCTTAATCATATTGAGCAGGTTAAGCTTCAATTGTCCAGATCAACAAAAAAATTACCTGTCATGAAAATCAATCCGGAAAAAAAATCAATTTTCGATTTTAGCTTTGATGATTTTCAACTTCTGGATTATGATGCACACCCACATATTAAGGGTGAAATTTCTGTTTAAATAACTAAAGATGATGAAGATAGCCTTAATAGTAGTTTTGGATGAAAAAAACGGCATAGGTAAAAACAATAAGTTATTATGTCACTTACCTGCTGATTTAAAGCGATTTAAACAATTAACATCCGGCCATTCTATTGTAATGGGTCGGAAAACATTTGAATCATTGCCCGGTGGGGCCTTGCCAAACAGAAAGAACATTGTAATAACCAGGAATAAAAACTATACTGCAGAAAATATTTCCACCATTGGAAGTACTACTGAACTATATGAATTGTGTAAAAATGACGAATTGATTTACATAATTGGAGGGGAAGAAATATACAAATTATTTATACAATCTGCTGATATATTGTACATTACAAAAATTCATCATCAGTTCGAAGCTGATACATTTTTCCCATCTTTTTCTGGTAGTGATTGGAATCTGATTGAAAATGAAGCGCACCAGTCCGATGAAAAAAACAAGTTCGCCTATACTTTCCAGGTTTATACTAAAAATAAAAAATGATTAATTCCACAGAAAAAACTGCCAGAAATAATTTTTACTCTTTTTTGTGGCATGCAGCATTTTTGGCTTTGGCACAAAATTTCATGGACGTGGATACTATTATTCCTGCCATGCTTTATGAGGCAGGGGGAAATGCATTTCATATAGGATTAATGACCGCCATTATGGTTGGAGGTTCCAGTTTTACCCAACTATTTTTTGCACCATATATAAGTAACAAACCATTTAAAAAGAAATTTTTACTTGTTGGAATCAATTCAAGAGTGCTTTCATTAATTGCACTTGGAGCCATACTTTTCTATTTAAATCAAAAGTATTCTTCGGCTATTTTACTTTTTATATTCTTTTTTATTGCTGTTTTCTCTCTTAGTGGTGCCTTTGCAAACATTAGTTATATTGATATCATTGGCAAAGTTATCGATCCCGAAAAAAGGAAAAAGTTGTTTTCATCCAGGCAAATAATTTCCGGGCTTGCAGTTTTTGCATCTGCATTTCTGGCAAAAGAATTAATTACCAAAAATGATTTTCCGGTAAATTATGCCTCTTCTTTTTTCATTGGAGGTTTGCTTTTATTAATTGCCTCAGGAGGATTTTGGAAAATAAAGGAAAAAACCAAATCAGGTATAAAAATAAAAGGTACAAGAGAATTTTTAAACATCCTGAAATCAGAACTAAAACAAAA
>JARGGF010000852.1 GCA_029210905.1 Bacteroidales bacterium
ACCAACTGGCCTTTAATACGGTATTTGGTAGAAACTCTGTGAGCCAACCCTTGTACCCCAGGTTCGGTTCTGATTTTTCATTGGCCCTTGAGTTTACTATGCCACTTTCGAACTGGAGCGGAAAAAACTTTTCTGATATGCTTGACAATGAAAAATATAAATGGCTCGAATATTATAAATGGACCTTCAAAGCATCATGGTTTACTTCAATTATTGGCGATTTGGTGTTAAATGCCAAAGCTGAATATGGTTTAGTGGGCTTCTATAATTCTGATATAGGACCATCGCCGTTTGAAGGATACGAAATTGGAGGTGATGGTATGGGATATTATGTTTACGGAAAATCAATTGTTGGGCTCAGGGGTTATGAAAATGGATCTTTAACAGTAAGTGACGGAGCAAACATTTATAGTAAATATGGTCTTGAGTTAAGATATCCATTAACCTTAAGTCAATCAGCGACCATCTATGCGCTTACATTTATTGAAGCAGGAAATGGTTGGAACCGCTTTACAAAATTTAACCCATTCGGATTGTATCGGGCTGGTGGTGTTGGTGTTAGGGTGTTTTTACCGATGCTTGGCTTGCTCGGAATTGACTGGGCTTACGGATTTGATAAAATCCCCGGGGCTTCTGAGCCATCTGGCTCTCAGTTCCACTTTATACTTGGACAACAATTCTAGAAAACAAAATATCTTACGATCTCAATTGAAATAAATTTTTTTGAGTAGTCTTATAGAGATAATCATAACTTAAAAAATAAACAGATGAAGAAGATTATTTTACTTTCCCTGATGTCTATATTAATGCTTCAGGTAGCTGTTTCGCAAAGATATGCCTATGTTGATACCGAGTATATTCTAAGCAAACTACCATCATATCAAACTGCACAAAGCAAGTTGGATGGTTTTTCAAAAGCCTGGCAAAAAGAAGTAGAAGATAAGTTTGCCGAAGTTGAGGGCAAGTACAAAACTTACCAAAGTGAAAAAGTACTGCTTTCGGAAGAAATGAAAAAGCAAAAAGAAAATGAAATCATAAGCCTGGAAAGAGCTGCAAAAGACTTAAAAAATAAGTATTTTGGAGTAGAGGGCGAGCTTTTTAAAAAGCGCGAAGAATTAATAAAACCCATCCAGGAAGAGATTTATGCTGCATTAAAGCAAATTGCCGAAGATGGAAATTATGCCATGATTTTTGATGTGGCTGCCGGTGCTGCTATTTTGTATACCGATGATAAATACGATGTTAGCGACGATGTGCTTAAAAAGATCAGTTTCTAACAATAATTTATATATTTGCGGAAATTAATAGATTGAAGACATAAAGAACAATACAGTAATTCATTTGCTGGAATAATAAATAAATTTGAACAAATAACTAATATTTTATTACATGAAAAGGACATTATCAATACTGGCTATTCTTATGTTTGTAGCCATAGGTTTTAATCTAAATGCCCAAACCAGCTATAAATTTGGCCACATTGACTCAAGAAAATTAATGCAGGCATTGCCTGAAAGCGAGCAGGCTCAAAAAGCGCTTGAAGCTGAAGGAAAATCTGTCCAGGATCAAATGGAAGTAATGGAAGTAGAATTAAACAATAAATATAATGATTATTTAACTAACGAAAAACTTCCGGTAGGTGATGCTAAAAAGTGGTCAGCAATTGTAAAAGCTGATAAAGAAAAAGAATTAAATAGTCTGCAGCAACGCATTCAGGAATTTCAGCAAAATGCTCAAAATCAGTTAAATGCTAAAAGAGAAGAGTTGTTCAAACCTATTCTTGAAAAAGTTGACAAAGCCATTAAAGAGGTAGCAAAAGAAAATAAGTTTACCTATGTTTTTGATGTATCTACTTTTTTATATTATTCTGAAGAAAGTATTGATATTACAGCCATGGTAAAAACAAAACTTGCGCTTAAATAATATACAAAATTTTAAATTTAATTTTAGCCCGGACTTTTGTTTCGGGCTTTTCAATTTTAACCACCCTGCATGAAAGACGAAAAATTTCCAATAGGTGTTTTTGATTCGGGATACGGAGGACTTACCGTACTGTCAGAATTTTTCAAAGAACTGCCAGAATACGATTTTTACTACCTGGGTGACAATGCCCGGTCGCCTTATGGTACCCGTTCTTACGAAACCGTGTATAATTATACCTTGCAGGCAGTAAAAAAACTTTTTAGTATGGGATGCCAGCTTGTTATTCTGGCATGTAACACAGCATCAGCAAAGGCCCTTCGGAGCATCCAGCAAAAGGATTTGCCAAAAATTGATCCCAGCCGGCGGGTTTTAGGAGTTATCCGGCCGAGTGTTGAGGCCATTGGATCTTTCACACAAACCAACCATATTGGGGTATTGGGCACCAATGGAACAATTGTTTCCAACTCCTATCCTCTTGAAATAAAAAAAATATTCCCTGAAATAATTGTGCACCAGGAAGCATGCCCCATGTGGGTGCCCCTTGTAGAAAACAGTGAACACCAAGGTCCTGGTGCTGACTATTTTATAGAAAAAAATATTAATGCACTATTAAGCCACGAAAAACAAATTGATACCATCATTTTGGGATGTACCCATTACCCACTGCTGATGGAAAAAATTAAAAAATACGTCCCAGGGCATATTTCAATAATTTCGCAGGGAAAAATTGTGGCAGAAAGCCTAAAAGACTATTTAAACCGACATCCTGAGATGGAAAAAAAATGCAGCAAAAATGGTCAACACAAATTTTTTACTACAGAATCACCTGAGGTTTTTACACAACGGGCAAAAGTATTTTGTGAGCAGTTAAGTAGTGTGGAACATGTTGATTTGGGCACTCCTGACCGAATAAAACATTAAAAAAACGAATTATTCTGACTGCCTGACCCATACCTAAAGTCAGAAGCACATATTTAATTAAAATTTTCGCCTAAAATTTGGACGTTAGATCTA
>JARGGF010000853.1 GCA_029210905.1 Bacteroidales bacterium
ACGCTTACATTTACTTAATCGATTGAGCAGAACTTTTCTCATGAGTGTTAACGAATAATCGCTCAATTTGGGTAGAAGATATAGCCTATAACAGACTTATTTAGCCTCCAGCCTAAAAATTTCTATATTAAATTTCAAATTAAGGAAACAATCGACCATACATTCTTGGGAATGGAATGGTTTCTCTGATATGTTTTAATTTGCAAACCCAGGCAACCATTCTTTCAAGACCTAGTCCGAAACCTGCATGAGGAACAGAACCAAATCTTCTTAAATCAAGGTACCACTCAAATGCTTTCATAGGCAATTGATGTTCTTCTATTTTTTGAATTAACAAATCTTCATTTGTTTCTCTCTCACCACCACCTACAATTTCGCCATAACCTTCAGGAGCAAGCACATCAACACCTTTAGCCAGGTTTTTATTCTTATCATCTCGTTTCATATAAAAGGCTTTTACCTCGTGGGGCCAGTTATAAACCATTAGTGGTAAATCAAACATCCTGGTAAGAACCGTTTCATCAGAACCGCCCAAATCACTACCATATTCAAAACTATTGGCAGAATTAATCCATTCAGGGATAACTCTTTTCCTGTCTTCAAGCTCCTTAATATCGTTCTTTAAAGTGTCAATTTTATTTTGTAAGAAATTTTGCTTCCCTTTTTTAACTCCTTGCTTAATCTCAGCTTCTGCTTC
The DNA here is from genome assembly GCA_029210905.1 of Bacteroidales bacterium. Lineage (GTDB taxonomy): Bacteria > Bacteroidota > Bacteroidia > Bacteroidales > NBLH01 > NBLH01. The sequence continues at coordinate 698 of JARGGF010000853.1, forward strand.
CAGAATTTGATTTTGTTTGTTCTCTATTTCAAGCAATACTTCCTTATAATCATTTTCAAGGGTCTCAATGGTAGTTTTACCATTTATCTTTTCCTTTCCCTTTAACACGTCCACTGCATAATCATAAGTTAATCTTGGAAAAGTACCCTCAATTATTTTATCAAAAATGCTTGTGTCTCTTTCCAGCACTTCAAGCTCACTGATACAGTTTGCTTTAACATCTTTTAAAATATATTTTATGAATCTTTCAATTAGATCCATGTTCATATCATTATCATAAAAAGCCATTTCAGGCTCAATCATCCAGAATTCAGATAAATGTCGCCTGGTCTTCGACTTTTCAGCCCTGAAAGTTGGTCCAAAAGTGTAAATTTTGCCCATTGCCATCGCCATTGCCTCACCATACAACTGCCCCGATTGGGTTAGATAGGCTTTATCTTCGTAATAAGTAGTTTCAAAGAGTGTAGTAGTCCCTTCAACTGCATTGCCAGTAAAAACAGGTGAATCCATTTGAACAAATCCTTCGCCCTGAAAAAAATTATGAATGGCAAAGATGATCCTGTTTCTAACTCGCATTATTGCCCATTGTCTTTTTGAACGCAACCATAAATGCCTGTTGTCCATTAAAAATTCCACCCCATGAGGCTTATTTGTAATTGGATAGCCTTTTGATTCATGTAACAATTCTAATTTACTTACATGAATTTCAAAACCACCAATTTGCTTTTCGTCTTTAACCACCTGTCCTACAAGACTAACAGAGCTCTCCTGGGTGAGACTTTTGGCAATTTGAAAATCAGCATCATTAACTTTAGTTTCATCAACTATGCACTGAATAAAACCTGAACCATCTCTTATTATCAGAAATTCCAGTCCCTTGCCACTTCTTTTATTTGTCAACCAACCCGATAATCTTACTTCTTTTCCTTTAAAATTTGTCAGTTGACTAATGAGAACCTTTTCCATGCAATTGTACTTTATTAAATTCATAATTTAACCAATTTGCCAAGTTGACAGGCACAATATCAGTTACTTATTTTTTAAAACAGAATTGCAAAGATATAAATTTTGCAATTGAACCGACAAAATAATGGCGCTATGTTACTAAAACAGAAAAATATGGTTTGTACACCGTAATAATCGCTACAAAATATAATTGAAAAGAAAAGAAGGTTTATTCTTTGAAAATATTTTAAAATTCCGTAAATTAAGTCATTCAATAAAATACGTTTATTCCCTGAAAAATCTCAATTATCTACTAATAAAACCTTTCAGCTATGTGTAGAACTTTCAATAAAAATCAACTCGCTTTAATTTTAGCATTTTTGGTTTTCATTTTTACCACTTGTGCAGAAAAAGAAAATGAAAAATTGACCCGTGAACTAAAAGAGTTCATTGCCAAATATGAGCAAAAAATTATACCCTTGCAGGAAAAATATAATACTGCATCATATCTGGCATCAATAAGCGGTAGCGAAGAAGAATATAAAACCGCTATGGACTTGAATATAATGCTTAGCCGGATATATTCTAATAAAGAAGATTACGAGCAGCTTAAAAGGATCAGATCTTCAAAATTAATACAGGATACTTTGTTATCAAGGCAGCTCGAAGTGCTTTATAATTTATACCTGCCTTACCAGATTGATGAACAAAATCTTATTGAAATTCTAACCCTTGAAAATGAAATTAAAAGGGAATACTTAACATTCAGGCCTGTAATCAATGATAAAGAAGTTAGTGACAATCAAATTGAGCTAATACTTAAAACCTCAAAAGACACAATTGAACTGGAAAAATACTGGCGAGGCAGCAAAAAAATTGGTCGCCTGATAGACCAAAAGCTTATCAAATTGGTAAAATTACGCAACGATGCAGCTAAAAAGCTTAATTTCAATAATTACTATGAAATGATGCTTTTCATAAATGGTCAGGAACCAAAGGAAATTGAAAATATTTTTGATGATTTGGACGTGCTTACCGCTGGCCCCTATGAAGGCCTTAAAGAGCAAATTGATGAATATCTGGCACAAAGATTTAAAATTCCTAAAGAACAGCTTAAGCCCTGGCATTACCAAAACAGGTATTTCCAGAAAGCTCCTGTTATATTTAATATCGACTTTGATAAATATTATAAATCAAAAAATTTTGTTGCACTTGCAGGTGAATATTTTAAAGGCATTGGACTTGATATCTCCCCTGTATATGAAAACTCAGATTTATTTGAAAAAC
>JARGGF010000854.1 GCA_029210905.1 Bacteroidales bacterium
CTGAAGTATTTGATAATTTAGCTTCTGGAATTTCTTCCTAAAAAAAGAATAATTTGTTACTCGTCTAAGAACTTAAATAAGCTTTTATTTATTAAAAAAAAATTACTTAAGTTTAGCTTTCAATATAAGAGGCTGAAAACTGGATATAACATATAGAGCGTGGTATAAACCTACAATTTAGGTAACATAAAAATTTTGTATAATTGAAATATGTCCGATTTTAGCAAATTATCTGTATTAAACTAATCAGCGTAATGAAAAAGAAAATAGCTGCCTTTGGCTTAATTTTTTTAACAATAATTGGTATATTTATCTATTATTTAGGTTTTTATGCAGAGCGTCCTGACATTTATTCTGAGCAAACCGAGCAAAAAATATCAGCTACAGAATTATTTAATAAGTTTGAACAAGATGAAAATCAGGCAAATGCAACCTATATTGATAAAATAATTGAGGTTTCGGGCACAATAGCAGAGATTCAAAAAAATCAGGATAATAACCTTATAATAATATTAAGGGAAAACGATGAAATGTTTGGCGTTATTTGCACAATGAAGGAGCATAAGCTGGATACGAACAATACTAATACCCGGGACAAAATTTCCATAAAGGGCATTTGCAAAGGATATCTATCTGATGTAATTCTGAATGATTGTATTATAATTAAAGAATAAATTTATTTAAAACAGCTATGTAAATTACTTCTTGTTTTTTTGATAATTATTTTGGCAAAACAAATTTTAATATTAAAACCAGTAGTGATGCTTTGTTTCAATCAACATTTCTTTGTTTCACTACTATTAAGGTCCATAAATTTGAACTTATGAAACATCCCCAGATATTCGGGGCAAGCTATGATGATCAATTAACACACAAGGTCAGGATTATCCTGTGTAGTTAAAGTAGAGGATAAATACATAATCCTGTGGATGTTCCTCCTGTCCACTGTGCTTAAGTACTAAGGAAAGCTGGGCTGATCTTATAAAAACAATAAAAAAATAAACAGATGAAAAGACACACAGTTGCTATAATTTTTTCGACGATTATTTTATTTTCATGTAATTATTACAATGAGGAAGAACTTTATGGTAATGAGATTTGTGATACGTCAAATATTACTTATGATGAAGATATTAAGCCGATTTTACAGCAAAATTGTTACTATTGTCATAGTTCCTCGGTAGTTTACTCCGGAAATTTAAATTTAGAAAATCCTGAGCACATTAGGCGTGTGGTTGATAATGGTAAATTACTTAAAAATATAAAACATGAAGCTGACGGTGATCCAATGCCACAAGGTGGTGCCAAATTATCAGATTGTAAGATTAACAAGATTGAAAAGTGGATAAACCTGGGAACTCCCTATAAATAAAGAATAGTGAAAATATTTATATTATCAATTTTAACAGTTTTGGCAATCACAAGCTATGATGTAATTGCACAAAACAGGCTTTTTACCCGTTCGGGCAAGATAATTTTTTTTTCTAAAGCCCCGTTGGAAGATATTAAAGCCATTAATAATCAAGTGAGTTGTATTTATGATATCGAATCAAACAGAATTATTGCAAGTGTATTAATAAATGCATTTGAATTTGAAAAGGCATTAATGCAGAAACATTTTAATGAAAATTATCTTGAAACAGAAAAATTTCCAAAAGCTACTTTCAAAGGAAAGATTTTAGACCATGATCAAATCGACTTTAAAAGTAACTGGATAAAAAATGTTGAATTTGAGGGTGACCTGACTATACATGGTGTAACAAAAAATATAAAAAATCAGGCACATTTAACAATGAAAAATGGAACATTAAATGTTAGTTCAGTATTTTATGTTTTACTTAAAGATTACGAAATAAAAATACCATCTACCGTAATTAACAATGTATCAGAAAAAGTAAAAGTTGAAGTAAACTTTATTATGAATGTACTTAAAAACTAAGCTGTTATGATAGTCAAAAAAATAATTACTTTAATATTAATATTAAAAAGTATTGGCATTGGATATGCGCAGGATTTGGATAGTTTACTGCAGGAAGAGTTAAATAAGAATCCAACAAAACAGTACGTTGAGGCAACCTTTAAAGCTGGAAGAATTGTACTTGGGCGGTCTATAGAAAATGCATCGAAGGGAGAACTGGTATTTTTAATCTCGCACCATTTTGGCACTGTAAACCAAGGAGTTTCTAATTTTTTTGGACTTGATGAGTCATCTATTCGCTTTGGTTTTGAATATGGATTAACCAAAACGCTTTCAATTGGAGTAGGACGCAGCTCATACAACAAAGTTTATGATGGTTTTTTTAAACTGAAATTACTCCGACAATCCAATGGAAAAGGCTCAATACCCCTCTCATTATCATTGTTCTCAAATATTGGAATTACATCGGTTGACTGGTCTGTTGCTGATAGAGATAACTTATTCGAATCAAGAATAAGCTATAACTATCAATTATTGATTGCAAGAAAATTTAGCAACAGAATATCGCTTCAGTTAACCCCTGGCATGGTGCATAGAAACCTGGTAAAAACAAAGGAGGATGAAAATGATGTTTTTTCATTAGGAGCTGGAGGTAGATTTAAATTGTCCAACAGATTTTCAATAAATGCTGAGTATTTTTATTTAATGCCAGGCAAAACGGCAGATGATTATTTCAATCCGTTTTCTATTGGTTTTGATATTGAAACCGGAGGGCATGTATTTCAAATTTTTGTTACTAATTCTAATGCAATGATTGAACAGGAATTTATACCAAAAACTAATGGAAACTGGAATGATGGTGATATACGAATAGGATTTAACATTTCAAGAGTTTTTACCATCATAAAAAATAAAACAATAGAATCTGATTTCAGACCTCTAGAAAAAAAACAGTAAAATAGAACAAAATGGTTTATATCGCATGGTTTAGAGGGCTACTGTTTTTAAA
>JARGGF010000855.1 GCA_029210905.1 Bacteroidales bacterium
GGTTTTACGGCTTAAAAGTAAAATTCTTCTTCCAATTTACCAAAGGAATAAATATTTTAATTTAGCAGCATGTCCACACTACTAGCTGATGAAGCAGGTATGTACCATAAATTTTTTTCCAAATCTACGCCACCTTTCATTTCTTCCTGAATCACTCTGTCAATAACATAAATTCCTTTAATTGTCATATTTTAAAAAGAGTCAGTGCTACCGCATGATTATTTCGTGTGGTTTTGTCACAGCCAAACGAAAGGATCGGCTTCGCTGAGCCGTAGATTCGTGCGGTAGCGCAGGACTTTTTAGCTTGCTTAATAGTATCGGCAGGTGCAAGCAGTATGTTCAGAGAGTTCAGGAATCATTCGGGGCGTGCTAACAAGGCTTTTATGTATGATTCAGGGGTCATTACGGCCATTTCACTCTTTTTGAAATCCTTTAAATTTCTTGTGAGAATTGCATCAATTTCACCATTTTTCATGGCGGCATAATTTTGTAAACTATCTTCAAAATCCTTAAATCCGGAATTCAGCGCATTACTTACCACTTCTTTATCCATGAGCAATACCTCTGTAATCAAAAGTAATTGTTTTAGGTTTTCAATTACTTTATCATGTCTGGCAGTTTGCTTTAATATGTAATAGACATTACTATAAATCACCGGGGTAACAAAACCTTTTATATTACCGGTTTCGCATAGTCCAATAACCTGGGCAGCATGCTCTGAAAAGGGTTTTCTGTCAAAAAAGAAATCAAGAATTACATCTGTATCTATTAGTACTTTATTCATTTTATAAATACTTATTTGATAATTCTTTTGAGAGCTCTTTTTTATAATCAAAGTTTTCAGGCGCTTTAAAAGCACCCCTTAGTGATGATGTTATCGGAGTTGAATCAATTTCAATAATATTCTCTTCGTTAATAATCACTTTAAGATAGTTCTCGACGATATCAGAAAGGCTCCTTCCTTTTCCCTTTGCATATTTTTTCGCCTTTTCAATCAGTGATTGTTCTATTGTTAATGTTAATTTAGTATTCATAACACGTTTATTTTATTATTAATACATACGTACAAAAATAATTAATTTTAATCAGGCGTGCAAAAAATATTTAAATCATACGTGTAGTAGATAAAGGATGCTTGTTGCCTTCCTCACCCCAAATGCTGTCGATATCAGCAAAAACAAAATCAATAACGGGAGAAAGGTCATTGCTATGCTTACAGTAAAATACTGTTGTTTTTTCAGTTCTGGTCTCAGCTGTCTCAGTCTTGAGCTATTATGTGCCTTTATGGGCTTATTTTTAGGATAATCCTGATGCTTGTACTGGCATTCATTTAATTTTTAATTAATTCAATTCCTTTTTCAGTAATTAATATTGGATATTTATTATTGAATTTCTGAAGATAAATAATTGGTTTTATTTGTTTATTTGTTTTTTTATCCTTTTTGTAATTATTATAAAAATCTATATCCCTAGAAATAAGCCTTTCAAAATGTTTTCTTTTTGCAGGTACTATTGTGTCTTTTGTTAAGTCCAGAAAAACGTCTTTGATCTGATAAACACCAGTTATTGTCGTGCCTGTAAAAGTTAAGGCTGCAGCTTGGGAAAGTGCATTTTCATAATGGTAATGTTCGTATCTTAATACAGATATAGACCCTAAATATAATAATTCGTATGGCCTCATATCATGGCTTACAAAAATTCCCAAGCCGTTATAAAATCCCCATATATCATCCAAAGTCAAAAATATTTTAGTACCCAACGCATCATAATAAGTAATAAAAAAATTATTCATTTTCCCAGGAGTAACTATATCATTTGGATTATCATTGATTTCCTCAAAATCAAAAGTTATGCTTGGTTCATTATTTAAGAACTCGTCAATATTCAAATAAATGCCTTTTTTTAATGTGATTAACGAGTCAGGCATAACCGCTTTGGCTGTTCGTCTTTGGCAAAATGCATTTAGCGCAACCAATAAAGTAAAAACGAATAAAATAAACCGCGTTTTTATCATATAATAATTTTTTTAAAATGAGCGCGAAAAGCTTTCACAATCATAAGTTTCACACTGCTGATAATGCACTATTACATCGTATCGTTTTTTGATAACCACGCAAAAGGATTCGCTTGGTAGCGTAGGGTTGTTTGTAACATAAGACCCGTTCAAATTGCTCCAAAGTAAATGCTTGCCAAAGCCCTTGAAATACCAAATGAAATGGCATTGAGTTTATAATGTTGTATTTTTGCAACTATTACTGATTTATCCTTTTTTACCATCTGAATGTTATGCTCCATTAGTCCCCAAAATGTATTTACTCCATCTATACTTAAACGGGAAAATGCTTTACTCCAAAAATTTATTCAATGTACTATACTTTCCTTATTTTTTGCGACGATCCTATTATAAAATATAAAAGAGAACCTAAAATTGGTAAAAAAATAACGACAAGTACCCATACTATTTTATTATTTCCATCAAATTCATTTCTTAATATATTTATAAGTGCAATCAGTGGAAATAATAGAATAACCAGTACACTAAATAGGATTATAAAAACTTCTGTTATGCCTAACATCTTATTAAATTTTAATTAATATTTAAAGATCCACCAATTTTTCCTCTGTGCTAAACGATGAAGCCGGCAAACCTTCCTCATTAAACAGCAATCCAACTGAATTTTCGTAATAGGCATATCGGGCACTTTTGGGTGCTTTAACTTTTGCACTGCTAAGTATCAATTGTTCTCCATCTATCAGGGTTTTGGCAGGGTAATAGTTTCCATCTTCACCCGCAATTTCAAAAGTATTTGGGAGTTCTTTTTTTGTTTTATTTTTTGGATGTAGCGCATTGTAGATTGAATGCAAAATAAGAGGATTTCCACATGTTGCGCGACCAACCATAACTCCATCAAGGTTTTTTAG
>JARGGF010000856.1 GCA_029210905.1 Bacteroidales bacterium
GTGATGCATGTTTACGGTTATAATTAAAAAAAGAGGCTGATAAATCAGACCTCTTTGTCTTTTTAAACAGCCTCTTTATCATGTATCCAGTTAAAATATTCGTCGCCAGATACAAAACAGTCAATAACTTCACCACTTGGCTGGGTTATTTTATGTGGTAAAAACCGAAAAGGTGCAGCATAAGTACTTAAAAACAATATTGTAAATAGAAAAAGGAGTAAAAATTTTTTCATAATTAATAGTTTAAAGGTTAATGAATTATATTTTAGTTAAAAACTCCTTGTTTCGTATCTGCCCCTTAATTTATAAAACAAAAAGTTTGGAGATATTTATATTTAAATACGACATTCAACATCAAAAATTCGGTCATTATGGGATTATTGAAAATTCCCGCTCGATTTTAATCTGATTAATACTATCTAAACTATAATGTATCGCTATTCTGTATAAGCCTGGTAATGAGATAGTTTCAACTGTTGCATTATTTTTGTTTTTCTTTCTTTTATCACACCACGATTCCATGAGATTCCAGCTATAATCATGTTTTTGGCCAGGCAGCAGCATTTTAGTTTTTGGTGGAGGAATACAATCAGCACCACAAGGGCAATAGATTATTTTTACTTTCCTCCACACATTATTTTCAAACTTCTCAATATTTTTAAACGCAGGCCCATGGATAATTATTTTTTCACCAGTATTATTAGTAAAACTAAAGTCAGCAGTGCTTCCTTGCTTAACCTCCTTATTAACAACTAATTCAGGATTATTATCGCTTATTTTTTCTGATGATGCCACTGGTTTTGTCAGAGAGCAGGCTCCTAAAAACCAAACTGAGCAAAGAATGAAGAAAAATTTTTTCATGCTGATTAATTAAATAAAATATTGGTTAATGAAAAATTGGACTTAAAATATTGAATATCCATACGCATAGAAATGCCTTTTGACTTCCCATTGTATTTTGATAAACGACAAATATCCATATTTTACAATCATGCCCCCGCGTCCATCAGATAATGAAAAGTGATAATCATACAGCCCTTTGTTTTAAATTATAAATAAAATGGCAATATATAATTATATTATTTACGAGATTATGAGTTGTGTCATTAAAAAGCAATTTTAGAAATAAAATATTTTTATATCTGCCTAATATTCTGGATATTATGAACATATTCTTTTGTCTGTAATTAAATAGATTGTTTTTTTTGTTTTGATTTCATAAAGAAGTGTAATAAATTGCTGAGAATTTTTCCTATAAATTAATTTTTATGCAAAACGAAATTATTAAAGGTCTGAGCAAGAAGATTAATTACAAACAAATTGTAAAGGAATTATCAGAACATATTGATAGAAGTCAGTTGCAATCGGTTTTACTTGATGTTTTTCGGAAAAAGGCCATTCAAATGCAACCGGATGTTTTGTTTGGCAACTATAAAAAAAATCGTTTTGTTCAGAACTCGGAACTTGATCCATTATTACTGGCAAAATTTGATGTTCTTGCTTTTGAATTGTTGCCTGAGCAATTTGCACGTATCGAATTATCACCGGTTAGCCCCTTTGGCACCTGCTCTACCATTGCCACTGTAAACCAGGATAAGGTGATTTCGGCAAGCAGAAATGTTGAAGTAACTTCAGATGCTACCAATGTGCTGGCCCTGGAAGCAACCAAACGAAGAAAAGAGATTTTAATCAAAGCTTCAAGAAAATCGGAAAGGATACATTTGGCCGCCAGTCACCGGGTGGTCCGATCGCAATTATTTGAAAATGAATATTTTACTCCGCATTTTAAGTTATTTAATTTGTGTAGTGCCGGACGCGACGAAGGCAACAAAAAATTTGAAATTGAAGCAGCCATCCTGCATCTTGAATTCTATATCTCATTATTTTACAAGGCTTTGGATATGGATAAAATTAAAAATATTGCTATCAGGTTATTGAACTTTAATAAAGGAAATGAACTGCTTAAAGCAGGTATTTTAAAGCACTTTGCACAGCAGGAACATGAAAAGATTCATTTTATGGTGGATCAAAAAGACCATCGGGGACTTAATTACTACGATGAATTGCGTATAATGATTCACGCCACCAATAGTAAAAACCAATCGTTTCACCTTGTTGACGGCGGATACACTAATTGGACCAGTACAATAATTTCTGATAAAAAGGAAAGATTGCTAACCAGTTGCATAGGAAGTGAACTGCTGCTTAAAACAATGGACTTAAGTAGTTTCTAGTGAGGTATTGTGCCAAATATATCTACTTCTACTTCGGCAAATTGAGCTGAAAAACGAAAAATCAACCTGATTTACTCCGGCCCTAAAGGTAATGCCATTGAATTAAGAAAAAATATCGAATAATGAACAAGGAATGTCGAATGTAGAACGAAGCCTACTTCATCATTCTACTATCGAAATTACTTTCATTGACCGCGTGTCGCCTATAGCTTTAGCGGTGGCACAGGGCTTCGCTGCTTGTCGTTCGTTATTATAGGAGCCGGAAAATAAATATTGAATGATCTAGAGGTACAAGCCCCGAAGAGGGCGCAAGCAATAGCCGTGGTCGAAGGCCACGGTAAAAAGGGTAGGTACAAACCGTCGGCGCGGTGGTGATGAATTGAGTCAGTGCAGTGGGTTTCCGACGGAAAAGGGTAATTATCTTCAAATCCGCCAATCCTCCAAGTCTTATTGAACACTGGTTTGAGGTAATGCCATAGAATAAAAAAAATACCGGATAATGAAGGAACATCGAATCAAGAACGAAGCCTACTTCATCATTCTACTATCGAAATTACTCTCAGTTTTACCAAAATAGTACCACCCTCCTCTTATAATCTAGGCATGTTTTTTTAAAAATTAAGGGTGGAGATCCCATATTACGCACGTTATGTAATATTTTTTAAATAGCTCCTTTTTGTTTAATTT
>JARGGF010000857.1 GCA_029210905.1 Bacteroidales bacterium
ATTATTTTTTTGCAAAAAATGCAAACCCCTGTTTCTCAGGAGAAAAGAATATAGGGATATTTTTTTCGGAGTTGCTGTCCTTCATATTTTGTCCCCTTATATTCGTTGTAATTGTCTACTATCATATCCATTCCATCCGGATTATGACATGGAATCATCATATAGACTACATTTTCAAGGGTTTTATTTAATTCAGAATCTTTAGAAGTGATTAGTTCATAGGTAATTAGGGGAGCAGCCTGTGAAGGGCCTACCTCACTCGAGTGCATTGATAAAGTACCCAGAATAAAAACTTTACCGTCTTTAATCATTTTAGCCTTGGCTTCCTTATCAATAGTTGGGTTCAGCGCAAGTTGTTTATTGATTTCTTTTAGACTATTTAGGTTGGCAATATTATCAGCTGAAGAAATAAAAGCGATATACATTGGTTTCCCCATTGGGGACTTTCCAATTTCTTCCAATTTTAATCTATCTGAATTTAATTCCGCCATTTTAAGATATTCTATAAGCTTTTCGTAAGAGAAAAGCATCCGGTCGCTTCCAGGCTCAAAACCAAAAAACTGTTTGGGAGATTGAAGATTTTGGGCCTTTATGCCTATGCATAGCATCCCCAAAAGGATGAAGAGTAAAATATTTTTCATAAGATTTTGAATAAGTTAATTATAGGTATATGCATCTAAAGTAATGATTATATTTAATTTGCCAAAATAGGATGTCAATCCTTCTTGAAACACTTTAATCATGTTTTAATCATAGCTATAGAATATTTATTTGATGATAGAACTTAAAATCAGTATTTTTAACAATGTAATAATGGTGTTTTTTTAGTTCTGATAAACGAATTTCATTTGATTAGACGAAAAAAGAGGTATCCCTGAGAAATATCATAAAAAATAACGGCAAAAAGCGCGTTTTATAAGCTTCATTCTTTATACATTTGTCTGATATTTTTCTGTTCAATAGAACACCATCATCATACTAAATTCTTATTCTAATGAAACATACACCATTTTATAAATTTCATATTGAAAATGGGGCAAAAATGGTCCCTTTTGCAGGATATAATATGCCGGTTGAATATGCCGGAGTAAATGAAGAACACCTGACTGTCAGACAGGGAGTTGGTGTTTTTGATGTATCTCATATGGGCGAAATCTGGGTTAAAGGACCAAATGCCTATGATTTTGTTCAAAAAGTAACTTCCAACGATATTTCTGTTCTTGAAATAGGTCAGGCGCAATATAGCTGTTTTCCAAATGGGAAAGGTGGCATTGTAGACGATTTATTAGTTTATTACTATGAGCAGGACAAGTACATGTTGGTAGTAAATGCCTCAAATATTGACAAAGACTGGAACTGGTTAGTATCTCAAAATTCTGAAGGTGCCGAACTTGAAAATGCATCTGATAATATTGCTCAGTTGGCCATTCAGGGACCAGCTGCCACGCAAGTTCTTCAAAAGTTAACAAAATGTGAATTGTTTGATATTAAGTATTATACATTCGTTGTTGCAGAATTGGCAGGGATTAAAAATGTAATTATTTCAGCTACAGGTTATACTGGTTCAGGAGGTTTTGAGTTGTATGTTTATAACCAGGATGCAGAAAAACTTTGGAACGCTGTTTTTGAAGCTGGTAAACAGTTTGGAATCAAACCAATAGGTTTAGCTGCCCGCGATACCCTGCGCCTAGAAATGGGATATTGCCTTTATGGCAATGATATTGATGATACAACTTCACCAATTGAAGCAGGACTGGGCTGGATAACAAAATTCTCTGATGAAAACCAGTTTATTGATCGTGAAGTATTGTTAAAACAGAAAGAAGCACCAATTGTACGACGATTAAAAGGTTTTGAGATGATTGAACGTGGGATTCCTCGTCATGGATATGAAATTGCTGATGCTCAGGGTAATGTTATTGGTATTGTAACTTCTGGCACCATGTCGCCAAGCCTGAAAAAGGGAATTGGAATGGGCTATATCAATGCAGGTCATTTAAAATCAGACACTGAAATTTTTATTAAAATCAGAAATAAAAACGTTAAGGCTAAAATTGTAAAATTACCTTTCTTCCAGGTATAATACAATCTTAGATTGCTAAAATTAAAGATGGCCAGCTCAATGACTGCCATCTTTTTTAATTTTATAAAATCATTAGCTTAATTTGATATTTTTTAACTCGAAATAATGAATTCAGAAAAACTAAAACTAGATGTTTGCCTTTCACCTGGATTAATCAGCAATTATGAACTGGACAATACATCAATTATAATTATTGATATTGTAAGGGCCAGTACCACTATTGCTACAGCCTTAAACTATGGTGTTGATCACATCATCGCACTTGATGACATTGAAGCCACCAGAAAGCTTAAAAAAGAAGGTTATCTAATTGCAGGCGAGCGAAATGGGGACAAAATTGATGGATTTGATTTTGGCAATTCACCAATTACTTTTATGGATAGAAAACTGGAAGGGGAAAAACTAGCCATGACTACAACTAATGGTACGCGCACCATCCAAATAGCAAAAGATGCAACTGCAAAATTTAAGGATACTGAAATATTGATAGGTGCTTTTGTAAACTATTCAAAATTAAGGCGTTACTTGTTTTCAGGTTCCAAAAATATATTATTGGTCTGTTCAGGCTGGAAAAACAACCTGAGTGTTGAAGACACTATTTTTGCTGGGAAATTAGCATATGATTTGATGGCATCAAACAAATACAATTTCACTACCGATGCTGCCAGCCATGCAATTCTGGTGTTCGGGCAAGCTAAAGCAAATCTGTTTGACTTTATAATGGATTATTCCGTGCGATTTAAAGAAAAGATTGGGCAATTAAGTCAGGATATTCGCTATTGCGTTAAAGAAGATGTAGTTGAGGTGATTCCAATTTTAAGCGATGGAAAATTT
>JARGGF010000858.1 GCA_029210905.1 Bacteroidales bacterium
ATATCGTTTCCGATTGTTGGGCGGTTAAAGATTTCTACAGTCCTAATGCCCACGAAATTGTAAATACTAAAGCCGAAGCAGCAGCAATAGCAGTAAAAGCCGGCACAGATTTAAATTGTGGTGATTCATATCCTGCGCTGTTGGAGGCTATAGAGAAAGGTTATATTGAAGAAAAAGATATTGATGTGGCAGTTAAAAGGTTGTTTCTGGCAAGGATGAAACTTGGTATGTTTGATCCTGAAAATGAAGTCCCTTTTTCAAATATTCCATACAGCGTGGTAGATTCAGAGAAGCATAAACAAATTGCTTTGGATGCAGCAAGAAAGTCTATGATATTGCTTGAAAATAAGAACAACATGCTCCCATTTTCTAAAAACCTAAAAAAAGTTGCTGTAATTGGGCCTAATGCAAATGATGTGGATGTTTTACTGGGAAATTATAATGGATATCCATCAGCACCAGTCACCCCATTTAAAGGGATTAAAGAGAAACTGAAAAATGTGGAGGTCAATTATGCCCCTGGATGTCACTTAGCTGAGGGTTTACCGCTATTATCAAGCATTCCCGGGGATGCCCTTTTTACTGATAGCACAAAAAAAGCGAATGGACTTAGAGCGGAATACTATAATAATAACGTTTTTAAGGGCTCCCCACAGTTTACCCACATTGACAGTAATATTGACTTTAGCTGGTGGACTTCAGGTCCGGGAAATAATATCAACGCCGATACTTTTAGTGTTAGATGGCAAGGTGTTATTGTTCCGAAAAAATCAGGAAGGTATGCGATAGGAGTAGAATCTTATCCAGAATTTAAGCTTTGGCTCGATGGTAAAAAATGGTTTGAATACAGCAGCGCACATCATCCGCAAAAACAATATGACTTCATAGAATTGGAGGCTGGGAAAAGTTACGCTATTAAGCTGGAATATGTCCAGAATAAGTCTGAATATGCAAATGTCCATTTACTTTGGGAAGAACCAAATCCTGCAATTGAAGCAAAGGCAATCAAGCTGGCAAAAGAGGCTGACCTTGTGGTGCTTTGCATGGGTCTGAGCCCATTGCTAGAAGGCGAAGAAATGAAGGTAAAAGTAGATGGATTTTCAAATGGTGACAGAGATGATATAAAATTGCCATTGTCGCAAACTAAACTTATAAAAGCAATCCAAAAACTTGGGAAACCTACTGTTTTGGTTCTTTTAAATGGAAGTGCACTTGCTTTTAACTGGGAAGCTGAAAATATTCCAGCCATAATTGAGGCCTGGTATCCGGGGCAGGAGGGAGGCAGGGCAATTGCTGATGTTATTTTTGGCGATTATAATCCCTCAGGCAGGCTTCCTGTAACTTTCTATAAATCAGTAGATCAGCTCCCTCCATTCGACAACTATAATATGGAAGGAAGAACCTATCGTTATTTCAAAGATAAACCTTTATATGAATTTGGTTATGGGTTAAGTTATACAACTTTTAATTACGAATGGGTGAATTTTCCAAAAGAAATTATTGCCGGGGAAACACCTAATATTATTGTAAAAGTTACCAATTCGGGTAAGGTTGAAGGTGATGAAATTGTTCAGCTTTATATTTCACATCCTGAATCCAATAATAAGGTACCAATAAAAGCACTAAAAGGATTTAAAAGAATCCATCTTAAAGCAGGTGAAAGTAAAATGGTTAATTTCAACCTAAACCTTCAAGATATGGCCGTTTTAAATTCAGAAAACAAATATGTAATCATCCCAGGCAAACTAATACTCTCCGCAGGTGGGAAACAGCCTGATGAAGTGACTATTAGATTGGGGAATGGGGTATCTGGTAATGCCAAAGTAATGGTAAATAATGGTAGTGATTATTATACAATAAAGTAATGCAAATGACGATTAAAGAAATTATAGTATCTGTTTTATTTCTGACAATAGCGAGCATATGTTGGCCTCAGTCAGTCAGTATTGATGGTTCAAAATTATGGTTCACCAATATGGATCTTGCCAATGGAATGGAACAGTTTGAGCCTTCATCTATTTGCATTCAGGAAGCTACTGCAGCTTTCAAAATTATTGAAGAAGAGCTTTTAAATGGGTTAGAGGGCTTGTTTAATAAAGAATTTAAAGTTAGCAAAAAGTTAAATAAAGGAAGTGTAGTTGTTGGAACAAGAAAGTCAGAAATTATCAATAATTATTTCAACCTCAATGAATTAGATAAATTAGGTAAGGATGGTTTTATTATTAGAACAATTAATGAAAAAAACATTGTAGCTATAGCTTCAAATACTGATATTGGGGCACTTTATGGGGTTTTTAATTACTTAAGGTCCCTTCAAACGTCTACTTCTTTGAAAAATAACCTTAATATTATTGAAACGCCCTCCTATCAACGACGAATCCTAAACCACTGGGATAATTTGGATGGTTCTGTAGAAAGAGGTTATGCCGGGCATTCCATCTGGAAATGGGAGGAGCTTCCAGATAAGATTAGTAGCAAATATAAAGAGTATGCAAGGGCCAATTCGTCAATAGGTATAAATGGAACAGTTTTAAACAATGTTAATGCAAATCCACAAATATTAACTCCAGAATACCTCCAAAAAGTAAAAGTTATTTCAAATCAATTACGTCCTTATGGAATTAAGGTCTATCTGGCAATCAATTTCTCATCGCCCAAAGAAATAGGTAATCTTAAAACTTCTGATCCTTTGGACATAAATGTTCAAACCTGGTGGAAAAATAAAGCCAAGGAAATTTATTCACTTATACCTGATTTTGGAGGATTTTTGGTAAAAGCAAATTCGTATTAATGTCTTGTCCTCTTTCTGTTAATTGAATAGGAATTTCAACATGCTTATATTTTCCAAAATATTCTGAGTTTTCATTAATATTTAACCAGTATTCTTTTAATCTTAAATCAAAATAATCGAAAT
>JARGGF010000859.1 GCA_029210905.1 Bacteroidales bacterium
AATAGTTGCTTGCTTATTATTAATGGTATCAATTATTAAACTACCACAATGGCTGTTTAGAGGCCAAAAATATTTTGGTTTTCCATCAATATCAATTGAAATGTCTTTTAATGAAATGTATGGCACTTCTTTGGTTTCAAAACCATAATTGTTAACCACACCAAATGCCAAAACGAACTCCGAATTTGAAGGAAACTTAATTTTTTCTGAAATTTTTTCACCTCCAAAACAGAGCTGTATTATTCCTGTTTTTGAATTAAATTCAGCCTCTAACTTGTTCCATTCATTGGTTGGTTCCAGAATAAGCTGGTTTAGTTTAATTTTAGCTTCGGTTTCTTTTTTATTTAATACCAGATAAAATCCAGGGGATGCTTCATCCAGCTTGCAAATCAGATCAATTTGATTACCTGATTTTAATTCTTTTAAGCGAAAAATATATCCGAAATCTCTGTAATTTCGAAACGAGATGTCAAATTGAATTTTAAAACTATTTTGGTACGAAATTGGGCCATTAAAAGTAATATCAAGCCCGGTGCGGTCTTTTGTGATAACTTCCTTAGATTTAAAGCGCAAACCATAATTTACCTGAGAAAAAGCAGCAACAAAAGCAAGTTGAAGGAAAATAAGTAAAAAAATATTTTTTTTCATATCCAGCTTACTATAAATTGGCTTTTCTTCTTCAAATTCTTCTATTAAAATGAGGAAGTAGTAATAATTAAAACTAGTTTAGATAATCCATCGCAAATTTAGTTATAATTAACGATTTCAAAAATGAGGCAAAAATGTACTTATTTGCCTTGAGCAAATATAAGAATAGCCCCAATCTTTAGATTAAATTAAGATCAGGGATTCCTTTTGTTAAATCATTCAAAATCAATTTTTACCCAGCTGTTGTTTTACTATTTTAGTAATGTATTTTCCAATAATATCAAATTCAAGGTTAACAACAGTCCCTTCTTTGAACTCATGAAAATTGGTAATTTCATAGGTAAAAGGGATAATTGCCACCTGGAATGAATCATCCTGCGAATTTACTACCGTCAGGCTTACTCCATTTACCGAAATTGACCCTTTTTCAACCGTAATATTTCCAAGAGTTGGGTCGTATTTAAAAGTATAATACCAGCTTCCATCAGCTTCTTCCACTTTTGTGCAAACTGCTGTCTGATCCACGTGGCCCTGCACAATATGTCCATCTAGCAGGCTATCAGGTTTCATACTGCGCTCCAGGTTAACCTTATTTCCAACTTCAAGCAGGCCCAGGTTTGATTTTATTAAGGTTTCGTGAATTGCCGTTACAGTAAAAGTTTTATCTGTTAATTCAACTACTGTTAAGCAAACCCCATTGTGAGCAACACTTTGATCAATTTTTAGCTCATTTACAAAGGAGCATTCAATGGTAATATGCAGATTTTCTTTTTCTTTTTTTAAGGCAACAACTTTACCAGCTTCTTCAACTATTCCTGAAAACATATGCAATGATTTTTAAATGGTTAAAAATTTTTTTGAACTGCAAAGTTAGTGCATTTAATTTAGAGCTTAAATAACAAATGTCATAAGTGAAAAATTTGGTTTACCGATTTTTGCAGCTCATTTACCGATTCCTTCGGTTTTCCAAATATCAGAAAAACAGGTAATTAACATTATTTAACTTTGCCTGGAAACTATTTTACCGATAAAAGTTTCCCTGGTGTTTAAAGTTTATATAGTTTTGTCGCATGGAATTAAAACTAGAAAATATTCTTGATAAAGTATTTGAAATGTACAACCGCTATGGAATTAAAAGTGTTACCATGGATGATGTTGCAAGCATGCTGGGAATGTCGAAAAAAACACTTTACCAATATGTTAAAGATAAAACGGAATTAGTTGAAAAAGTGGTTGAAAGATTAATCCAAAATAAGGAATGCCTGCAAAATGAGGTATACAATAAGAATTTTAATGCGCTGGAAGAAATTTTTGCCCTTGCTCAAATTATGAATGATCACATTAAGCACTATAATCCGGCAATGGAATACGATCTAAAAAAATATTATCCGGCAGTATATCTTAAGATATCGGAAACACGAAGAAATAAGATGTATGAAGCCGTTGCTAAAAACCTTAGAAAAGGAATTGCAAATGGGCTTTATCGTGAAGAGTTGGATGTTGACATTATAACAAAAATATTTGTTTCAAGGATTGAACTTAGTCTGGATAACCCTGTATTTGAACGCGATGAAATTACATCGTTTAAAGTGTTTATTGAGATGATGATATATCATCTGCATGGCATTTGTAATTCAAAGGGTCTTGAAATTATTCAGGAAAGGTTAAAAGATGCTCCTTTTTCAGAAAATCTTAATCAAAAAGCTGCAAATGCTTAATATTTAGGTAATAACACTTTAATAATATTGAAAAATTATAATCCATAAAACCAAAAACAAACACATTTTAAAAGAGACTGTATGAGAAAAAAGTATTTTATTATTTTAGTTCTAAACATGTTTTCGGCAGGCTTGTTTGCACAGCTTGATTCAATGGGGCTTGATTCAACTAAAATCCATTATCTTTCCCTTGAAGATGCTGCGAACTATGCAGTTGAGCATAATTATCAAAATCAAAACTCAGCTATTGATATTGAGATAGCCAAAAAACAGATTTGGGAAACAACTGCCATTGGATTGCCACAGGTTAGCATCAAAGGTGAATATCAAAATATGATTCAGATACCCACCACAATAGTACCAGGTGAATTCTTTGGAATGCCTGCAGGAACGACAGCAGAACTTTCTTTCGGGCAACAACACAATTTAACAGGTACCATTACTGCAACTCAGTTGATTTTCAGTGGTGAATATATTGTTGGCTTGCAAGCCTCAAGAATATTTCTTGATTTATCAAAACAAAGTTATTCTAAATCAACAAAGGCA
>JARGGF010000085.1 GCA_029210905.1 Bacteroidales bacterium
TGTAATTTGCGCAAAGATTACCGCGATTTTAAGATAACCCGAATCACAAAATTAATGCTTAGCAACCAAACTTTCGAGGAACATAAAAACTACAATTTGTATGCTTATTATGAGCATCTTGCAAAAAGCAGTGATCTGGAACAGGTTAAAGTTTTATTCACAAAGTCAGTGGTAACCGAAATGGGCAGCCAAAAGTTTTATCACGGCTTAATAGTTGAAAATGAAACAGTTGATGGTGTGGAAATGGTATTTGCCACCAACTCTCTTGAATATATTGGAAAATGGTTGCTCACGTTTACTTCAAAGGTTGAAATTATTAGCCCTCCGGAATTAAAAAGATTAATGGAACAACTTGCAAAAGAAATAGCTGAAAAGTATTTATAGCAGAAGAACTTAGAAATTTGAACCTTGAAATTTGAAAGTGCAATTCACCAGTTCAAAATCAAATTGTGTGGTTTATAAAACGCATATAAGCAAGGCATTATAAGTGATGCCAAAATCATAAAGATCATTATATTCCAGTGTACCTAAAAAAAATAAAAATCCACTGACATAGGGTTGTCAGTTTGGGCTAATTACTTTGTATCCTAATTAAAAATGAAAAGATATGAAGAATACACTAAGATTATTATTACTGGGATTAATGACCTGGGCCATCCCGTTTTTTTTGGCCTTCTTTTTTATGGATAAAAACGGGCAGCTAAGCATAGATCTTTTTTTGTTTAAAACCATCATGATTATTACCGGGGGAATAAGCGGGGCTTTTGCCATTATCATTTTTTTCAGAAAGAGAGATAATGCTTATTTAAAACAAGGAATCATAGCAGGAATTATTTGGTTTGCCCTCAATGTAATTATTGACTTGCTGGTACTGGTTCCTATGTCGCAAATGCCTTATAATGAATATTTTACTCAAATAGGTCTGCGCTACTTAATGATTCCGATTATGTGCATAACGACCGGATACTTATTGGAAATAAAAACTTTTAAATCATAAACTAAAACAATCAAAGATGAAAAATTACAAAAATTGCCAAAGTTGTGGCATGCCGCTAAAAAAAGATCCTAAAGGAGGAAGCACCAATGCCGATGGATCTGCAAACAAAATGTATTGCAGCTATTGTTATGAACATGGTGAATTCCTTCAGCCTGATATTTCAGCAAATGAGATGCAGGTATTTGTAAAAGCGCAGCTTAAAAAAATGGGGTTTCCGGGATTCATAGCTGGTTTATTTACCAAAAATATTCCTAAATTAGCCCGCTGGTCGCAATAATGCGAAAGTATGGTTTACTTTGCAGATGCTTAATAACCAATGTATTACCTGAATAATAAGAACAATGATATGAATTATGAGTATTATTAATCTTTTATCCAGCTCATTAGGAGTTAGAAATGACATCCCTAATCAAAAACTAGCCCTGGAAATTGCTGAAAGTGAGAACATAAATGCCTTAGAAGAGCTGGTTGAAAATTTACAATCAAATAAAGATAAAAAGATTCAGAGTGATTGTATTAAAGTGCTTTATGAGATTGGATACCTTAAGCCGGAAATTATTTCGGCTTATTTGCCCGTTTTTGTGAAAGTTGCTGGGGGTAAAAATAACCGGTTGATTTGGGGTTGTATGATTGCAATTAATTGTATTACAGACATTTATCCAGATAAAGTTTATCAATTCCTTTCTGAAATAATTGAAGTTATTGATAAAGGCAGTGTAATAACCAAAGATGCCGGCGTTGGTATTTTAGCAAAACTGGCCACACTAAAGGAATATTCTGAAGATTGTTTTCCCTTGCTTTTGGAACAAATAAAATTTTGTCCTGATAACCAACTTGGGCAATATGCAGAAAAAGCTTTACCTTGTATCAATTCTGAAAATAAGCAGGGTTATATTGCAATTCTTAATTCCAGGCTTCTTTTGTTAGAAAAAGAATCACAAAAAAAGCGACTTAAAAAAATTTTAACTATAAAAAATGCTTATTAAAAAATTTAGCTGCACGCATTGCGGTGCACCCAAAGTGAATTCTTATACAAACCCCTACGTAGTTTGTGATTACTGCGGTTTTATGATAGATGTCGACTATCTGGCTGGGCTTCAGGTATGGAAACACTCTCAAGAACACACCGAAAAGTACATTGAAATGAAGGCCAAATTTGAAACCAATTCGGCCAAATACCTTAAACAAAAAAATGAACAAGAGTATTGGAAAGAGCACTACAATTATTGGGATTTTTATTATACCCATTTTCCCGAATACTTGCCTCCCACGGTAGCACCGGGCGAGAAATACCGACTTTTTATTAAAGCAGCAGCCGACATGGCCCTGGAAGCCATGCATAAAACCAAATCCCCTTTAACGGAAAAGTACAATTTGGCCTACCAAAATCTGGAATATTATCAGGAAAACAATAAAAATTATGTAAAATATCCTTCATTTCTCAAAATGATTTCGGCGTATCTGGAATTGTTGCAGGAGAGCTTTGAAACTATTTATAATAATCCGGAATATAATATTATGCATAATGTGCTTCCTGAAAAATTTCATGTTAAAATGAAGCTTTCGCAAATAACACAAGTTTGGTTACCCTATTTAAAAGAAAAAGAGGCCGAATATTTTCTTGAAAGTTACGGGCTCAAATATGAATATACAGAAGCAAAGGAACCCCATCGTTATGAGTTATTTTGCGAAAGTTGTGGAAAGGAAAATCATGTCCCGGTTGGGGCACTGGTCTGTATTTGTGAACATTGCCGGCAGCATCAGGTCCTTAAAAAATTTGTTACTTGCCTTGGCTGTGGCTGCGAAAATGAATTACCCGACAATTGGAATCACCACATTACATGCAAGGCATGCAATACTAAGTTACGGGTTGTTCAGCCCTTATTTGGTTGATCAATAAACCGCTTATCCATTGTTTTGTTCATACAGCAGCTTTCTGCGCTGGTCTTTTATAGCCACTTCAACATCCTCACGCTCAGGCTTTTGTCCGGTGAAAAGATATCGAACATATACACTCACATCATTTAACAAAATAATAAGGACCGGAAAAAATATCAGGATGAAAATAGTGCCAATTGCTACCCCATAGGCCAGGCTTATGGCCATAGGAATCAAAAATTGCGCCTGAACACTTTTTTCCAAAAGGATTGGGAACAACCCAATTGATGTGGTGAGGGAAGTTAAAATTATGGGCCTCAAACGTGTTTTTCCAGCTTCCACAATGGCTTCTTTTACCTTTTTTCCTTCAAGCAAAAAACTGTCATATTTTGATAAGAATACAATGGCATCGTTAATGATAACACCTGTTAAGGCAACCATTCCCCATAAACTCATGATTGACACAGGTTTATCGTGAATTCCATGTCCCCAGAAAACACCCAGTAAAGAGAGTGGAATCATCATAATGATAATGAGGGTTTTATTGAAACTTTTAAAATGTATTAACAGAATAAAGATTATGAAGGCAAAGGCAAGCGTAAAATAAAGTTTTATTTTTGCCATGGCCTCTGAACTTGCCTTTTGTTGACCCTGATAAATGTATCTTACACCTGGAAATTGTACCAGCACATCGGGCATAATTTCAGCACTAATTTGATTTAATATTTCAGGCACCGGAGCCATAGGATCAACAGTTTCAGCCTCTACCCTGATTTCTCTGGAGCCATTATATCTGTTGATGGCTACAGGGCCTCTTTCCAGTTCATAATCAGCCAGTTCATTTAATGGAAATTCCCCTGAGTTGGTTTTTATTTTCATTGATTCCAACTGCCTTAAATTTAACCTGTCTGATTTTGGATAACGAACCCAGATACGCAATTCGTCCCTGCCTTCCTGAAGGCGTTGTGCCTGACCTCCATAAAAACCTTGTCGGACTTGCCTTGCTACCTGGTTTTCATCTAATCCAAGAAAATAGGCTTTTGGTTTTAGTTTCAGTCTTACTTCTTGTTTTCCTAAGGCAACATTTTCTGTAATATCCTTTAATTGAGGCAGTTCAGTAAGCCGCGACATCAGGTAATCTTTTGCTTCCTCCAGCTCTTTAATATTCTGCGAAAGCAAACCTATTGATACAGGTGCTCCCCACCGGTTTCCACCACCTACAGTGAATTTTCGGGCTTCAGGTACCAGCCCGATTTTTTGGCTAACCATGTTGGAAATTTCATAGCCAGTAATAGGCAGGCCTTCAAGATCGCGCGGGTAAACTCTGATTCGTCCTGCATGTGCACCAGATTCCTGACCGCTGAAAGAATTGCCAATCGAAGTTTGAACCCTTTCTATAATATCCTCAGCTTCACCAAGTTGTTTTTTCAAATCTTCGTTTACTTCCATTACCGCCGCTTCAAAACGATTTAAAAAATCAATGGTTTGTTTTTCGCCCGAACCTGGTGTAAAAGCTACATTAATTTCAAAGCGGTTAAAATCCACCATGGGGAAAAAAGTATTTTTTATATGCCCGCCAAGGTACAAGCCAAGGGTAATCATTACCATAGCGGCAGGGATTCCAATAACTGCATATCGCCAGTGTAGCAGCCATTCAAGGATGTGGTGGTAAATATTGTCCCGCAGCCAGACAATAAACCTGTCGAAAAAACTTCTGATACCTTTCTTTTTGAGTGCCTTTTTTTCCAGACTTTTCCTGCTTAGAACACGCTCATTGCCAAGGTGGGCTGGTAAAATAAAGAATGCCTCAAGCAATGAAAACAGCAAACTTGCAATAACAACTACTGCAACATGGAACATCATTTCCATGCGGGTACCACTCATAAAAAGCAAGGGCATAAAGGCCACAACTGTTGTTGCTACGGAGGTTATTACCGCTGGAAGAACTTCCATAGTGCCATCCACAGCGGCATGCATGGGTGATTTTCCTTTTTCAAAATGCAGGTATATATTTTCGGCTATTACAATACCGTCGTCTACCAAAATTCCGATAACGAGTATCATTCCAAATAGCGATATCATATTGATAGTGAGCCCGGTGAGATTGGCATAAATAAACATGGCCAAAAAACTGAACGGAATTCCAAACGAAACCCAGAGCGATAATCGCACACTCAAAAACAGTGAAAGTGAAATAATTACCAAAATTAAACCCATCATACCATTTGAGGTGAGCAAATCAAGCCTGCTTTGCAAAATATCAAGGTAAGCCCTTGAAACAGAAAGTTTTACACCATGATTTTTTGCATTAAACTTTTCGATGTATTCGAGTGTGTATTCAGTAATTTTTTCAAGGTCTTCCTCAGGTAATTTTTCAATGGTAATAGAAAGTGCTTCTTTTCCATTTAACCACGATTTGCTTGAAATATCAGCAAATTTCTTTTTGATATTTGCCACATCTGAAATTCTAAGATAGCTGCCATCGGGATTTGCACGTAAAATAATGTTGCCTATTTTATTTGGATTTGTACTTCTTGATCGCAGCCTTATCAGCAGCTCCTCTTCATCAGATTTTATTTCGCCACCTGAAACGTCCTGGTTATTGCCCTGGATGGCACGCACCAAATCATCGAAGGTTAAATTGTAGCGAAGCAATTCATGTTCTTTAATTTCCACAGATATTTCGAGAGGTGGATAGCCCGATAGAGAAATCTGGCTTATACTACCTGAAGTAAACAAATCTTCTTCAATGCGCTGAGCATAAGCCTTTAAGGTCATCATATCCACATCGGCACTGTCATCAGGAGTAAGTGCTAAAAACATTGCAGTAGCCCTGGAGCGCCTCTTTGAAACTATAGGCCTTTCAGCTGCCGAAGGAAAGGATGAGATGCCATCAACAGCATTTTTTATTTCCATTAAAACCTCATTGATGTCGTATTCTCCTGTGGTTTCAACTGTAACAAACGAGCTGTTTTCTACAGAAGTGGAATTTATTTCTTTAATACCAATAAGTCCACGAATGGATTCTTCAATTCGCGAGGTAACACCTTCTTCCATCTCCAAAGGAGATGCCCCCGGATAATATACCGAAATATTGATGATACGGCTCTCCATTTCAGGAAAGAAAGCCTTTCTCATTGATATCAGGCTAAAACCTCCTGCCAGGATTACAAAAGCAATAATGAGGTTGGCATATATTGGGTATTCTACAAATTTTTCAATTACTTTTCGCATTTAGCTGGTAATTTGGTTATTGTATAGTATTGGTTATTAGTTAAATGTTAAAAGAACTACTTATCTACTTTATTTTTTATGTCATTGGCTTTGTGCACATCCACCAGGCTTCCTTCGTGCACGTTTATTAAAGGCTGCATTACCAATGAATCACCTTCGGGTAAACCATTAAAAACCAGTGTATTCTCATTATTAATTTTAATTATATTTATTTTCTTTTTCTTTAATCTCCCTGCCTCAATTACAAATACTTCATCGCTGTTGAAAACAATATTACGTGGCACTTCCATGGCATTTTTTACAGGGTGGCCCGGGAAAAAGGCTTTTAAGTATTCTCCTGCCAAAAATCTGGGTGCCGAGGCATTATTAATCCTGATAAAAACACCTTGTGACTGAGTGTTGGCATCTATAAAAAGATTTTTTCGAACTACCCTTCCTTTTTTTTCCAATCCGGATTTTTCTGAATATACTTTTACTTCATCACCAATTTTAACCCACTCAGCATCAAATCGTTCCAGCGGAACTTCCAGCTCAAGCATATCTGTTTGTATCATGCGCGCTACTTTGCCCCCGGTATTTACATAGGCCCCGGTTTCAGCAAAAACCTCGCTAAAAGTACCATTAAATGGAGCATAAACCGTATGCCGGCTGAGTTGTAACTCGTCCTTTTTTATTTTGTAATATTCGCTAATTAAATTTCGGCTTGATAAAAATATTTTAAACTGTTCGCTTTCAATTTCTGGTAAAGGAGGCAGGTTTTTATCAATTTTTATGGCAGAAAAAAATTGATCGAAACTTTTAATTTGTTCTGGATAATCAATTTTTATATCAGGCAAAATATTTGCTAAAGTATTTAAATATTGACTTTTACTGGCTTTTATTGAAAGTGCCAATTCATTTGGGTAAACCGTAAACAGCACTTGTCCTTTCCTAAAAGTACTTCCTTTTTTTAATTGAACACTTCCAGGCAGCAATTTTCCGGAAGCTTCGGCAATCAAATCAAATTCTGCCATTGGCGAAAGCCTGCCAGGTGCTGATGTTGGTGATAGTATGGTAGTGTATTTAACCTCGC
The DNA here is from genome assembly GCA_029210905.1 of Bacteroidales bacterium. Classification (GTDB taxonomy): domain Bacteria; phylum Bacteroidota; class Bacteroidia; order Bacteroidales; family NBLH01; genus NBLH01. The sequence continues at coordinate 7,182 of JARGGF010000085.1, forward strand.
CAACTTTTACATATCTTTTACTTTCCATTTTAGGGCGCATTTTGGGCTCTTCCTTTATTAAGATGAGGTATCTCATTAGGCCATAGGCCATTCCTATAATAAAAATTAAGGCAGCAATCACCAAAATGCGTCTGTCAATTTTTCTCATGTATTTTATAATATAATGAACTTAAATATTAATTAAGTTTCTTACTATTAATAATATAGCACTTTTTTATAAATCCAAATCTATCGTTTTTTTTTAAGATATGCAACGGTTTATTTCTGAAAGCAGCCATATACCAGGTTGGTTTAATCATTGAAAATGAATTAAATTGATTTAAATGACCTTCTAAAGTAGTTGGAAAACTCAAAAATTATTTGATTATCTTTGTTTATTAAACAATTGAAGATGAAAGAATTCTGGGATTCAAGATATGCAGAAAAGGAATTTGCCTACGGAGAACTGCCAAACAGCTATTTTAAACAAGAGTTAGAAAAACTAACACCTGGCAAATTGCTGTTACCTGCCGAGGGTGAGGGGCGCAATGCTGTGTTTGCAGCAAAACTTGGATGGGATGTTCAGGCAGTTGACCTAAGCGAAAAGGGCAAAGAAAAAACATTGAGGCTGGCTGCTAAAAATAATGTTAGTATAAAATACCATGTAAGCAATTTGCTTGATTATCAATATATTAAGAATGGATATGACGCCGTAGTTTTAATATTTGCCCATTTTCCTTCAGAAATGAGAAATATTATTCATAAAAAATTGATTTACAGTCTCAAATCTGGTGGCATCATTTTAATGGAAGTGTTTAGCAAAAAACAAATAACACGAGAAAGTGGCGGCCCTAAAAGTATTGAATTGCTTTATGATATCAATGAATTGTTGCTTGATTTTGAAGATTTTGAAATTTTAGAAGCTACTGAAACCCAAACAGAACTTGATGAAGGAACTTTTCACAGGGGAATTGCAGAGGTAATAAGAATTAAAGCCCAAAAAAAATAGTTGGTTCAACAGTATTTTAGCAGCAAAGAGAAGCTGCTTGTCATTAAAATAACACTAAAATAACAGAATGTGTAGAATCATTTTAATATCGGTTTTATTTGTTTTTCAGGTCAATGGCATTTTTTCTCAGAAAAAAGAAGTCATTACAATTGCAAAACAGTTTTGCCATGCTACCAATGATTTTTTTTATTTTACAAATGACGAAACGCTAAAAACAAGAGCAGCAATTGAGCTTTCAAAAATATTCGACTATCAGGAGGGCACCTATTTTGTGAGCGCAGGTATTAAAACAATTATGATATTGCCTGTTGACAGCCTGGATAATAGTTTACAAAGGGCAGCCAGTTATTTTGAAAAGAGTGGAGAATATACTTTTGCAGTGCGGGGAAAATCGCACAGCATAATGAAAGACGGAAGAGCGGTTTACAGGTTTTATCCTTATAAAAATGCGATAATCTTTGAAATATTTAATTAAGTGTTCACTGGTTATTTGTTACTGGTTATTTGTTACTGGTTATTTGTTACTAATAACTAAAATCTTAATGATTAATGACCCATAAAATAGCCTGTTATAAAGAATATCTGACTATAAAAGCCTGGGACAAGACAGGGCAAATTCAGTTCATGAACAATGTTTAGTAAATCGCTGATAAATAAACAATTAGACAACAATTCTGAAATTAGAAATAATTACAAACACAAAAACCAGTTACTAAAATGAATTATATAATTTTTGATCTTGAAGCCACCTGTTGGGAGGATAAGCAAAGGCATACCAGCGAAATTATTGAAATTGGGGCAATAAAAATAAATGAAATGCAACAGGTGATGAGCAAGTTTAATGTTTTTATAAGGCCCATTCTTCAGCCGCAATTATCAGAATTTTGTACAAAACTCACCTCCATCAGTCAGGATGATATTGATGCCGCTCAGCATTTTCCCGAAGTAGCAGAGCAGTTTAAAAACTGGATTAGGGTTGATGAGGAAGATTATCTGCTTTGCTCCTGGGGGTTTTATGATAAAAAACAATTAACGATGGATGCAGAACTTCATAAACTGTCTACAGAATGGCTTCAACATCATATAAGCATCAAACACCAGCACCAGGTTTTAAAAAATCTTGACAGGCCTGTTGGCTTAGGCAAAGCTATAAAAATGGAAGGCCTGCAATTTGAAGGCACCGCTCACCGCGGCATTGATGATGCCAAAAATATAGCAAAAATTTTCATTAAATACTTTGGGATGTGGAAGGTGGCTTGATTTGATTTTTAATGGGACACGGATATATAATAGAACACAGCCTCGTCCCGATTTATCGGGAGATGACACAGATCTTATCGATCATCACGGATTTTTTACTCCGATCTTCATTCTTTTAACTAACAATTTCTTTTAATGGTACGCTGATTATTATGATTTTATATGATTTTAATGGAACACAGATAACACAGATCTTACCGATTAACTTCGTTGAGATCGCTCCGCTAAGTTTTCACGGATTTTCTTTCTCCTTTCTTCGGTCTCCGGTCTTCCATCTCCCGTCTTCTTTTACTTTTGTCTTTATACATTTGTCTTTTTTCTTGTTAATGGTACACTGATATTACTGATTATTAAGATTTTATATAATTAATATTTAACTCCTAAAACACTGTATCACAGAGTTTCACAACTTGTCCCTAACATCGGGAGAGTTTTTCTTTCTCTGTGAAACTTTGTGGTTCTCTGTGGTACTCTGTGCAATAACTAATGACCAATTACCAATAAACCAACCACAAATCTCACAGATTAACACAGATTTTTTCGTTCTTCCGTCTTCGGTCTTCCCTCTTCTTCATAACCATTTCATCCTTTCATTTTTAAATTTTTGTTCTTTTTCATTTTGTTTTCCTTTTGCTACAGAATGTTAGCAGTTGCAAACTGCTTTTATTTCAAGTCCAAGTATACTCCCTATCGGTCGTGAGATCGCCTGCGGCTAAGTTCCGCTATCGCTCAGAACTTGAACTATGCAGCTGCAGTGCTATGGTTGCGCCATCAGGGGT
>JARGGF010000860.1 GCA_029210905.1 Bacteroidales bacterium
TTCACTGTTTCCGCAACAAGGTTTTCCCTTGTATCTATTGTATGCACACATAACGGAATATACTTTTCCTTCCTCCACAGCCATTTTAAATTGCGGGCTATAGGTTTCTAAAAAGTCATAATCTGAAGGCACTGCATTAAATTTATGACGGTCAATTTCAGGACCACTATGAACAGCAAAATGTTTAGCAGTTGCAATTAATTTATAATATTTAGGATTATCTCCTTGTAAACCTTTTATAAAGGCAACACCAAGTTTGCCTGTTAGAAAGGGATCTTCTCCATAGGTCTCCATTCCTCGTCCCCAGCGAGGATCCCTGAATATATTGATATTGGGTGTCCAAAATGTTAAACCTTGATATATTCCTCTTTTACCTTTGTTAATGTAATCATTGTTTTTAGCTCTTGCTTCATCCGATATAACTGTGGCAATATTAAACATGGTACTATCATCCCACATGGCTGCCATTCCAATTGCTTGTGGAAAAACAGTTGCAATACCGGAACGGCCAACACCATGCAAACACTCATTCCACCAATTATACTCCGGAATTTGGAGCCGATCAATAGCTGGTGAATTATAGGTGAGTTGAGAAATTTTTTCTTCAAGTGTCATTTTAGACAACAAATCATCAACTCTTTCCTGAAACGTTAAATTCGTATCTTTATACCTATTAATATTATTACATGAAATAATTGTTAATACAAAAAAGGAGTAATATAAAAAGGAAAGGTAATTTTTCCAGCCAAATTTGGTTTTCATCAATACAAAGATTTAGGTTATAATTTTCTAATAATTTTCTCATACAAAGTTATTGCTTGCCTTTATCAATCCTTTTCATAATTGTATCACATACTTAAATATTTGATACATGGTTGTAAAAAATGATACATTTCTTTGCGTATTTGTTACAAGTATTACTTTTTGCCATATTTAACAGATCAATTTGCTGCCTGTTACTTTAATTTTTTAACTTTGAAATTGTTTTAATTTCTTATATGCATTTTAGACTATATCTTTTCCTGATTTTTCATTTGCTTTTTTTGACAGTTCATGCACAGACAAAAAGACTTTTTGATCATAATGATGGATTATCCAACAGCCTTATAAATCAAGTATTCCAAGATCATCAAGGATTTATTTGGGTGGCTACAGAGGATGGCTTAAACAGGTTTGATGGAATTAAGTTTGTGCAGTTTTTACATAATAGTGAGATAGAAAGTTCTTTAAAGGCAAATTTTGTTACTGCGCTGGCGGAAGATAAAAAGGGCAACCTTTGGGTGGGTCAAGTAAATGGTCTTCAGGTTTATAGCCATGAAAAAGAATCTTTTGAAGAAGTTAAACTTTATGTAAATAACAAGCGGATTTATCCTTTTGTGAGTTCAATTGTTGAGTCTAAAAATGGGGATATCTGGATTTCCACATCAGCCTACGGTTTATTAAAAATTGCTATTAATAATAAACAGCCAAGATACTCAACAAGCTTGAACAATCAATTATGTAGTTTCTATTTAGAGTATTTATTCGAAGATAGAGATGGTTTATTATGGATAGGATCAGATAACGATGGTTTAAATACCTATAATGCATCAAATGGAGAAATAAAAACATATTCATCCTCAAATACATCGGAATACTCAATACCTGGTAATGATATTTCATCAATATGCGAAGATAATAACGGCAATATGTATGTAGGTAGCATTAACAGTGGTCTAATCAGGGTTAATAAACAAAAGGGTGAGATTAAACTCATTAAATCAGCAGATCCTAAGGAAATAGTTCTACCGGTGAAAAATCTGTTATTTGATTCAAAGAAAAGATTGTGGGTTGGAACCGATGGCCTGGGATTAAAATTGTTAAATCCCAAAACTGATTTATTGGAGAGTTTTTCGCCTAGGAGCAGTACTTTTGATTTTTCTAAAAGTAAAATCCATTCCATTATAGAAGATAATGCAGGGAATATCTGGCTTGGTGTTTTTCAAAAAGGGCTTTATTTAATCCCTGAAACCCCTGAAATTTTTATTCATTATGGCTATCGTGCTTTCGGTGATAACAGCATAGGCTCCAGCTGCGTTACAGCAATATCCGGGGAAAAAAACGTGCTGTGGATTGGTACTGATGGAGATGGCATTTACCATTTAAATAAAGAAACCCAAAAAATAAGTCACATTTTATTAAAAAACAAAAATGGAATTACAGAAGGCAATAATGTTTTCAGCTTTTTTAATTCCAACAATAATAATTTATGGGTTGGGACCTATTCTAACGGATTAATCAAATACGATAAACTTACTGGACAAACAACCTTTTTTAAGAACAATCCGAAGGATCCCAACAGTCTTGTTAATGATAAAGTTACCGTGATTGAAAGGGGCTTGAAAGACCAACTTTTGATTGGAACCCTTGGTGGGGGTATTTGCAGGTTAGATGTTAATAGAAACACTTTTTATAAAGGCCTGGAAATCAGCGACTCACTTAACAACTTAATACCTAAATGGGTTAATGATATATTTATTGATAATAACAACAATTACTGGATAGGCACTTATGATGGTTTAGCATATATTGATAGTGCAGGGAGTAAATTCAGGCTATTAACAAAAGCAAATGGATTTCTAAGTGATAATTTAGTTTATTGTATACAACAAGACTCAAAAGGCAATATTTGGGTGGGTACTTATAATGGACTGGTTAAAATAGAACCAAAAACAATGACTTCGACATTTTATACCGCAAAAGATGGTTTGGCAAGTAATACCATTTGCGCTATTCAGGAAGATGAAAATCATGAACTATGGCTAAGCACACATAATGGTTTATCCAGAATGAGTATTGAGACTGGTACATTTGTAAACTATTATGCATACGATGGTCTTCAATCAGATGAATTTTCGAGGAATGCAGTTTTT
>JARGGF010000861.1 GCA_029210905.1 Bacteroidales bacterium
ACGCTTACATTTACTTAATCGATTGAGCAGAACTTTTCTCATGAGTGTTAACGAATAATCGCTCAATTTGGGTAATAATCAGAATTTATGATATTCTTGATTTTATATTCCTTCTTTATAAATATCGTTAAATAATCCCTTTTATTGCTGAAAGCAGTTTTCTGAACCATCATATAATGCCTGGTTATAAAAAACTGCTTTTTTCTTTCTTTTTGATTGCTTACAAAGGAATGCCATTTTTCATTTTTCTTTGCAGGTCAATCATCTTTAAAGCGGTAAAGGCTGCTTCATCACCTTTGTTTCCATGCTTACCCCCTGCCCTGTCCAAAGCTTGCTGCTGGTTGTTTGTTGTTAACACACCAAATATGAATGGCATATTGTATTTCATATTTAAAACGGTAATTCCTTGCGTTATACCCTGACAAATAAAGTCAAAATGCCTTGTTTCACCTTGAATTACGCAGCCTAATACTATTACAGCATCAACTGCAGCATTTTCGGCCATCAGTTGCGCACCTAAGGTCAGTTCAAAGGTTCCGGGAACATAAGAAATATTAATATTTTCTTCTTTTGCACCATGTTTTAACAAAGTTTTACAGGCACCATCACATAAAGCACCGGTAATTTCTTTGTTCCATTCTGCAACCACAATTCCCAATTTAAAATCTTGAGCATCAGGCATTTCATTAGTATTGTAGTCAGATAAGTTTTTTAAATTTGTTGCCATAAAATGTTTATTTTTTATATAAGATTTTAGGTAATCAAACCATAAGTAGCTTTTACATTATAAAAAAAGACTTTCCTGCTAAAATTAACAGGAAAGTCTCTAAAATAATATTAATATTTCAACTTAATCTTTCGCTAAGATTTCAGCTTTGTCAATATATTTATCTATTGTTCTACCTTCGGTAGTATTCTTGTATTTTTCTTTAATGACTCTGTATTGTTTAAGTGCACCTTTGTAATCTTTAATACTCTCTAAAGCCAAACCTGCTCTCATTAAATATAAAGGACTGGTAAAATCATTTTCAACAAAATTACCTGCCTTTTGATAATATTCAATGGCCTTTTCAGTATTTTTTAATTCCATGTAGGCATCACCTATTGCCCCTAAAGAAATGGGCTTAAGCATTTTATCCTCAGAATCAAATGATGAAAGATATTCAACAGCATTTTCGAATTGACCTAATTGCAAATAAGAAATTCCGGCATAATAATTTGCAAGGTTAGCCGCTTGCGTTGATGAGTATTCATCAATAATTGCAAGGAAGCCCGGGTAGTTTAAATCACCATTTAATGCTAAATTAAACGAGTCCCTTTCGAAATACTGCTCGGCTACAAACATTTGTGAATTTGCTTCTTCATCAAGGGGTTTCAAATACCATTTATGATAAGCCAAATAAAGTCCGACAATTGCGACTACAACTAAAACAATAGTTGTCAGTAATTTCTGATTATCTTCAATGAACTGCTCCGAGCGACTTAATACATTTTCTACTGCCTCAATATTATCAGGACCACGTTCTATTTTCTTTTTCTTACTCATAATTATCAATCTGTTGATTTTCTAAAAATTTGCGCAAATGTAATTTAATTATAACGATTTGCGAAATAATCAACTCACTTTTTTAGAATTTTAAAGCATTTTAAACTAAGTAGTGAATTATAGATCATCGTCTATAGGTGGCTTTTTAATTCCAGTTAGTAAACTGCTCCAGCCTGAAGCTTTCCAAATACCACGGTTATTTTGCTTTAAATTTATAGGCCTTGCGCTATCAGCACCGGAGCATTTTACAAATATTTTAAACGAGCCTGACGCTGGATCTCCACTATATGCATTACTCGAAAATTCATAAATATACGGCAATTTCACCTCATATGAATTCTCAACGCTTGAGCCTTTTATGTATGAATTTGCTGTCTTTTTGTTCTTTTCCAACAACTGGGATTTAATTAAACTCATGTCCCAATTTGAAAGAGAATATCCTTTATAGGTATCTCCACCGGTTAAACTATTAAGATCAGCTGCTGCAACAAGGCACTGCGCTCCAAGTGTTTGGTTTTCGGTATAAATTTTTAGTGCCAATAAAAAAACAGCAGCTCCTCCTTCCGGAGTAACTGCAACTTTATTGCGAAAATCAATGAATGATTCAATGGATTCTGGCACTTCAGTTACTTTCACAGTTTGCGCTGTAAGATTTATATTACCCATTATGAGTAAATTGATTATAATTACAATGCTAATTTTTGCCATTTTAAATGATTTTAATGAATATTCTCTATTCAAATTTAATAAATAGTTTGAGAAATTACAACAGGGTCTTTCTTAAAGGTAGGTAAAATCTTGAATTGTTTTTACATTTGTTGCCGGTTAATTGAGCATATAGTAACATGTATTTACAAAACCTATCTTTACTAAACTATCGCAACTTTGAAGAGCTAAACCTAAACTTTTCAGAAAAAATTAATTGCTTTATTGGCAATAATGGGGTAGGAAAAACCAACATCCTTGATGCAATTTATTATTTGTCTTTTTGTAAAAGTTGGCTTAATCCTATTGATAGTCAGAATATTAGATACGACGCTGAGTATTTTATGCTGAAAGGGAATTACCTGTTTAACGAAGCTGTAGAAAATATTAGCTGTGGACTAAAAAAAGGAAAGAAAAAGAGTTTTAAACGTAATGGAAAAGAGTATTCAAAACTTTCTGATCATATTGGCCTAATTCCTCTGGTTACAGTATCTCCATATGATTCAAATTTAATTCTAGACGGAAGTGATGAACGCCGAAAATTTATGGATATAATTATTTCACAATTTGACAAAGATTATTTGCAAAAATTGTTGAAATACAATAAAGTACTGGCCCAACGAAATCAACTACTTAAATTATTCACAGCGAACAATTCCTA
>JARGGF010000862.1 GCA_029210905.1 Bacteroidales bacterium
ACTCTTTTGCCAAAGCTTCAGTCAGGATATTGACGGCCCCTTTGCTGGCACTGTAGGCTGATAATCCGGGAAATTTCTCCGTACCCTGCACTCCTCCCATTGAGCCTATATTCACAATATGACTGCCGGATTTTCTATTAAAGTGGGGGTAGAGCATTTTAATTAATCTGGCTGTGGCAAATACATTAACTTCAAAAGTTTTACGCCAGTCGTTTTCATCCAGCTCTATAAATGATTTATTGGCAAGGTAGCCGGCATTGTTTATTAAAATATCAATGGTATTTCCCTTCTCAAATTCAAAAACAGTTTCAATTTGGGCAGCTAAAGCACCATAATCGTCGTTGGCTAAATCAAAGCTTAATAAATTTAATTTTGACTGTCCTGTCTTTTCAAATTCAGCTTTTAGTTGTGCCAACCCTGCCTTGTCTCTTGAAATAGCAAGTATTTGATGTTCACCTGTTTGTGCAAGTTTTAATACAGTTTGAAAGCCAATTCCTTTGCTGGTACCAGTTACAATTATATTCATGTTTTATTTCATTTGTTTTAACTCATCAATGGTCGGTTAACAGGTTTTTATTTTATGAAATTCATGAAACTAAGTTAAATGATCAGATTTCAAGAGTTGCTTCTTTAAAATTTTGATTCCCATTACCATTGTCGTTTAGTTAACCTTATTCCTGCAAATTAACAAAGTCATTAGTTCTACTTTGGTAAATTGAGCTGAAAAACGAAAAATCAAACTGTTTTACCCCGACCCTAAAGGGAGTCAATTTGATTTTTCTGCTTTCTCCCTTTAGGGTTAGGGGTGGAAAAGCAGAAAAATCAATTTCACTACTAATTTACCAAAGTAGTATTATACATTGGTCATTTAATGACTAATGACCAGTTACCAATCCGCTGGTGAGCAGACACGTGACAAAAGGTGTGAACCCTTATTTGCTGACTAAACAGAATTGATTCCCATTATTCAAAATTTATTTTTCGATCAACTTTATTCCATCACTTATTAATTGATGATTATGAGCCATGGCCATTGATTTTTCAGCCAGGTAAGTTTTTATTTTATGAGCAGCTTTATCTTTTTGATTATAGGCCAGTTCATATAATTCTACTGACAACAACCAGTCGTCAGGGTATTGCTGTTTTACCTGTTCAAAAATATCAGACAATTTTCCGGAAATAAACTCAATTTCGCGCAAATCCCTTACCGATTGATAAAGGTTAATATATTGTTTATCAGTATAATTATTGGTAATAGTAGATGTCGGCGAAATATAGGTTTCACTCTCAAATGCTTCTTTATCGGCAGCTCCTGCAAAAACAGATACAATTTTTTCTCCAACAGCCATATCAAAAGTGCCCCATTCCGGTTCAAAAAGAACATCTTCATTTAGAGTTACTTTGCAGCTTTCAAAGCTCATAATCAATATTTTGCCGTACTTGTTCTGGTGCACGTATTGCAAAATACCATCTACTTTTACGCCACTTTCAAAATTTAAAATTGATCGATGGCCTATTTTGATTTGCAGCTCTTCAAGTTGATCAAGGCTCATGTCTTCAAGATTAAACTTAGTATTTTCAAGCGTTCCTAGAGGAGTGCCAAAACCTTCTTTATGTGCTTTTTTGCCATGTCCTATAATCATTTTATCATTTTCTGAAAGCACGGTAGGCCCGCTTGTATTTATATAGACCACCTCGTCTTTTGTACTTAATATTTTACGTGTGAAAATGCCACTTATCTGCAAACCGGAACTTAATTGGCAAGTAGCCAGGGCATTTGATTCAATAGCCATTTTAATACTTTCAGTACCTCCTTTACGAAAGGCCATCGTATCAGCAAATTCGTTAAGGACTTTTAGAAGGTGGGTAAAGTTATTGCAAACAAATAATTGCGGCTGCTGGTTTGTAATATCAAAGCCATAATCGGCAGCAGCAATTGAATATGGTAATTTTTTCACATGTTCTTTCATACAGGCAGCACTTTCGCCAATTGAGGATAACAACCCGGCACCATAAATTTGTGGTTTTTCCAGCGGGCCAATCAAGCCATATTCCACCGTCCACCAATGAAGATTCCGTAGGCGTGCCATTTCAGAGGGTTCGCCCAAATCATTTTGAATTTCAGCAAGTTCTTTTTCTGCATTTTGGATGTCGGCAGCAGTGGCCTTCGGATTTTCTTTAATAATCGAGATTTTTCTAATGGCCTCATACAAATCATTGTCCCTTTTTGAGGAAATGGCTTTACTTCCAATTTCGCCAAACAACCTTAAATATTCGGCATAAGCAGGATTTACTATTATGGGGGCATGCCCTGCTGCTTCGTGTACAATATCCGGTGCAGGTGTATACTCAATGTGGTTAATATTGCGCATATCAGCTGCAATTACCAGTATTTTATAGGCCTGAAATTCCATAAATGCAGTTGGAGGTATAAAACCATCAACACATACTGCGCCCCAGCCAATTTTAGAAAGAATTTCATTCATTTCATCAATTTGTGGTATTTTTTCTATGCTGATGCCTGTTTTTACCAATCCATCAAGGTACGAGGCATGTGCCGATTCTTTTAAAAAATCATAGTTTAATCGCATAATATAGCGCCACACAGCATGGTCAATGGCTGTGTATTTCTCGTAGTTTTGATCTACGATATACTTTCGCAGGTGTTTCGGTAATCGCTTTACATTTATGTTTTTAGTTTTCATTGCTTAGGTTTAATAGTTTTGTTTTTTTATGCTTTTAGGTAACAAAATTATAATTATCTTAAAATAAGGATGTTGTACAATTATAATAAAACATTAAAATGAGGGAACGAGACTGCAACTCCTTTTTTCATATCTGTTAGTTTTATATAGCACATTGCTAAAATTGTTTTTGTTTTTCAACTACTTTATTTTGTTGGTGGC
>JARGGF010000863.1 GCA_029210905.1 Bacteroidales bacterium
AATACCTTGCTGAAAAACGAGGTTGAAAATAAAGGTGGTTTTGTTTTCCTGTCCGGTACATTTCAGCCCGGATTCCGGTATTTAAGCGTAGGCGCGGCCCCAAATTAAAATCGTCTTCAGCATAAAAAGAATAGACTGTTGCTTGCTGATTTACCCCCTTGCCGTATGTAGTATCCGACTCAAAGCCTCTTAGAACAACAAGTTGCGGACTAAACGCCTGCAATGAGGTTTTAAACCCAAATTTTATACTATGTTCGGTTGACGGATAATAATCGAAATCACCTGCCAGCGAAAAATCTTTTAGCCCAGACGAAATATCATAGTTAACGGATTCTTTATCTTTCTGCTTTATTTTTTGCTTGTTATAGAAATGACTGTAATACCCGGTAAAATTGGCAAAAAGTTTTGGCGATAGTTCTGTATTCCATCGAAGGACAGAAGTTACATTTCCCCAGTTATATGAATAATCAGAGGTGGTGCCTTCATCCTTGTAATTAATAAAATATCGGTCTTTCCCAAGATATGAACTGAAATAGATACGGTTTTTTGCGTTAATTTTCCAATTGGCTTTGGCCGTGTAGTCATAAAAATAATATCCTGCCTGAACGGGTTGAGTTAGCAATAATCCAATTCTAACGGGAATATCCAGGAAAGTGCGTCTGCCGGAAATAATATATGAAGAAGTCTCAGGTTTTATTGGTCCTTCCAGGGTTATCCTCCCGGAAACCGGGCTTACAGAGACTGTGCCTTGTGGAATTTTATTATTCCCTTCTTTCATACTAATGTCAAGCACAGAAGAAAGCCTCCCACCATATCTCGCAGGTATTCCACCTTTATACAATTTTACCTGGTTAATGGCGTCGCTGTTAAAAACTGATAAAAACCCAAATAAGTGGCTGGCATTATAAACCGGCACTCCATCTAATAATATTTGGTTTTGGTCGGGACTTCCTCCCCTAACATTTATTCCTGACGTACCTTCCTGGCTTTGTTTTACTCCCGGAAGAAACTGTAATGTTTTTAACACATCGTTTTCGCCTGCTATAAGCGGAGTCTTTTTAATACTTTCGATAGAAATAATATTTGTGCCTGTTTCTGTTGATTTTATAATGTGCGAATTTTTTGAATAAGCATTAACCGTTACTTCATCTATTGTAAGATCAGTTACCAGAGAAACATTTATTACTGTATCATTTTCAATATCCAAAATTTCAACTTTTGCTTCATAACCCACAAAACTATACCGTAAATTATATTTCCCCGGAGCAATGGTTAAACTGTAAAAACCATACCTGTTAGAAGCTGTTCCGTTATTCGTCCCTTCAAGAATAACAGAGGCTCCAATGAGTTTTTCCGTCGAGTTCTTATCCTGAATGTAGCCACTGACCGTTACTTTATCCTGTGCAGCGACTTTGCCAAATAAAAACGTTGCCATTAGAAATAAACCATAACAAATTTTTATTCTTTTCATTTTGAGGGCATTTTTCAAAGTTATTCGTCAAAATAGAATTGTGTAATAGCAATAGAACCAAAAACACCAAATCCATTTTCTATGTTTGAATAAATTTGTACCGGCTCAAATACTGGTAGCTGATCATATTCATATGTTAGAAATTGTTTTATACTGGATTTGTAATACTTGTCAAAGTTTTCGTCTGCATTAATAACAAATACCGTGGGTTGTATCCATGTCGATATTGAAAAGCTAATCTTATCGTTTTTTATTACCTCATCGTCCAAACGCAATGCCCCGATGTAATCATAATTGGTAAAAGGATAATTATAGTCTTGGTAGTAGTATCGGTTAAAAGCATCAAACAATAAATTATCAGTTTGATAAGCAACAGCGTAACTTCCATAAAGAACACCTCCAATATTTCGCATATAAGCCCTTAAAAACCAGTAATAATCTTTCATAGGTCGATCAACAAGTTCTATAAAAATCTTAGGTACTGTATAGTAACCTTTTTCCCACTTCTCATCCGGTATTGTATCAGTTAAATATCGTGCTTCTGCCACCGGTCTTAGAGGAACTTTTGTTTCTGCCGACAATGATTTGTATCCATCAACTTTTACCTGAATTTCATACGTTTTCCCTTCTTCAGGTGTATGGGCTAACAGATAGCTACCATTCCCGATATTTACAATTCCGGGCAATATTTCTCCCTCTTCTTGCAGTACAATTTCAGCATTATCAACAGGTTCCAAATCATCAGCATTCTCAACCGATTGAACTTTAGTTACATAAATTACAATTGAATCATTTCCGGCTTCCAAAATGCAATCTAAGCATAACATATCCTCAGGCTCTTTTAAATCGAGAGTAATATCCTTTTCGCAGGAAATAAATACAATCACAACAATAATTGTGATCAAAAAAAGTATACAATCTATTTTTACAAATCTTACCATTATATTCACAGTTTTAATCAGGCTGTCTGGTGACAGCCTGATCAATAATATTAGTCTGAATAACTTATTTGAATTTGATAATAATCTCCGAAATCTTCATTTGTCGAAAAGCATTTGAAATAAATTGGGTATGGCCGTATTACAGAATTTAATGAAGGTTCATAGGGAGAATAAATGGTTATTACTGAATAAATTATATGAGTATAGCTAGGCTTTATTGAACCAGTGGTATAGAATCCTGATTCACTAAATTTTGTAACACCGTTTTCCTTATATAAAATATCTCCTATTCTGTATCGCACATAATAATTTACCCATATGCCCCAACTTTTCTTTTGTGCCTTTTGCCATGTATTTATTCTATATCCAGCTTCCCATGCACCTGAATAGGTTGTGTATTTAAATTTTTCAAGATTTAAGTAGGTTTTCATCCTTCTTGAACTACTCCATTCACACCACTCATCATTAGGATGAGCATCTGGCCCATATTGTCC
>JARGGF010000864.1 GCA_029210905.1 Bacteroidales bacterium
ATGTAAAATCAGGAAAAATTGAAAACAGCAATAATTATCAGTTAATATGGAAAAATCCAATAAAAAAATGCAGGAGTTGATAGCTGCCTATCTTAATTCGGAAATTTCTGAAGAAAAATTGCGGGAACTTGAGCAATTTGCTAAAAATGAAGGCATTCCACTAGATGGTTTTGTTAGCTTGTATGAGAATTTAGAATATTTTGAGGTTCCTGAAAACAGTCAGCAAATGGATGAGAAGTTTTATGCAATGCTTCAAAATCAGAAAAAGGAGCTATCAGAAAAATCAAATTATTGGAAAAATTTGTCGGGGCGTTTTTTTAGATTAATCAGTGTTCCACAAGTGCCCAGATTAGCCTATGGGTTCATTCTGTTATTAATTGGATTATTGCTTGGAAATACACTTTTGCCAAATCGTGCATATGAGGTGCAAATATCATCCATGTCGCAGGAAATGAGCCATATGCGCAAACTTATGGTTTTATCATTAATAGAAGGTACTCAGGCCACCGACAGAATTAAAGCCGTAAATTATGTTAGTGAAATGAAAACTGTTGATAATAAAGTGATCGATGCTTTATTTAAGACTTTGAATAATGACAAAAACATCAACGTGCGCCTGGTTAGTCTAGACGCGTTGGTAAAATTTGCCGACCTTGATTATGTACGCCATGGACTGATTAAATCAATACAAAAACAAGATTCTCAAATTATTTTATCATCACTTGCAGATATTCTCATTCAATTTCAGGATAAACAATCAAAAAAAGAATTAGAAAATATATTAAAAAACGAAGATTTGGATCCTTCTTTTCGAAATACTATTGAATCAGGCATCAGGGCAAATATTTAATTCATTCGGTCTCTATTATTAACATTATCAACTAATTAAAAGGTTTAAATCTTAACAAAAAATTAAAGATTATGGGGAAAAATAATATTTTGATAACGGGATTGTTGCTGTTAGCATGGCTAGTAATTTCATGCCAATTGATTGCACAGGAGCACACGGATAAACAAACGAAAAAACTAAAATTTGCTACATCCAATAAGGTTTTTATTCTTAAAAATATTTTTGGTGAGATAAAGATTGAAGGTTCCAGCGACTCAAATGGGGAACTCTTTGTAGAACAAAAAATCACGGCAGATAGTGAAGTTGATTATGAACTGGCAAAAAAAGAACTGGAGCTGAAAATTGAATATTTTGGCGATACAGTGCTGGTTTATGTATCGTCCCCCGATATGGAATTGAGGAGAAAAGGTTCAAAAATCGAGTACCAAATGGACCATTGGGACAAAGGATATCAGTTTCAATACAATTTTACAGCTCAGGTACCAAGAAATGCACAAGTTATTGCTTCAACTGTAAATGATGGGGATATTATAATCAATGGAATTGAAGGTGATCTAAAAGCTAATAATGTAAATGGCTCTATTCAGATAAAAAATGCAATGAAATCGGTTTTAGCAGTCACTGTAAACGGTGAAATAAATGTTGAGTTTAGTAACGATCCGGAAAAGGACTGTGAATTTAAAACAATTAATGGAAACATTAAAGTGTTATGCAGTAAGAATTTATCTGCAGATGTGACTTATAAAAGTATGAATGGTGATTTCTATTCAAACTATGAACTGGCATCAATTGCAGCAGAAAACGTTAAAGAAAAAAAGAAAAAAGGTTCCTCAACGTATTATAAGTTAGGTAATAAGCCACAATTCCGAATTGGGAGTGGAAAAGTAAAAATGTCTTTTGAAACCCTCAATGGCGATATGATAATTAAATATAAGTAATTTACAAATATATAAAATATAAAATCATGAAAATCAATAATTTAAAATACATTTTGTTGGCATTTGCGCTAATTGCAGGCATACAATTAGTAGCCCAGGATTATGAAGAAAAAATGGTAGTGCCATTAAGCAATCCCGGATCAAAAGGCAGCCTTGAAGTCGGTTTAATAATGGGCTCTATAAAAGTAGAAGGATATAACGGGAAAGAAGTGATTGTGACGGCAAAAACAGTAAAAAATGAAGAAAGGCCCGGGCGAAAGAGTAGAAATAACGAAAGTTCTGATCTAACCGGTTTAAAGAAAATTAGTTCAAACGCCTTTGAGCTTGAAATTGAAGAAAAAGGCAATCATGTTGAAATCTCATCGAGCCACTACAATCAGAAAATAGATCTCGAAATTAAAGTTCCGATAAATTTTTCACTAGATTTGGGTACAGTAAATAATGGTAATATTTATGTGAGCAATGTAACAGGAAGTCATGAGATTAGCAACGTTAATGGTGATATTGAGATGTTTGCGATTTCCGGCTCAGTAGTAGCTTCAACTGTAAACGGAAAAATAATTATAGCTTTTGATGAAGTGGCACCCAATACCCCAATGGCCTTTGCCAATATGAATAAACAAATTGATCTTACGCTACCTTCAAATACCAAAGCCACCTTAAAAATGGACTCAAAAATGGGCGAAGTATACACCGATTTTGATACGGAAATAGTAAAAACAGACCCGCAGATTAAGAAATCAACTGATGAAGGAGTTTATAAAGTATCTGTTTCACAAGTTGTTACTGCTAAAATAAATGGAGGAGGGCCTGAGCTTAAATTCAAAAATTTTAATGGGGATATTATTGTGCGAAAGAAAAAATAGCAAAATTTAAAAAAGAAAAAAAATCCGCAATTGCGGATTTTTTTTTCTCTAACGATTATTTGTAATTTTAATTCCTGTTACTTACCTTTACTCTCTATGTTCAAAATCATCTGATTCCATTTTTCAAAAATTAAATCTTTAGCTGTTGTTTAATGATTAGCCTAAGAAAAATAGTGATTTTGTTGTTGCTTTTTCAGGCAGATATAAACCTGGAAGCTCAAAATAATGACGGTTTTAATTACATCGATAAA
>JARGGF010000865.1 GCA_029210905.1 Bacteroidales bacterium
TTTAACCAGGTAATTGATAATAAGTATTCTATTTTTCTACTTTAAACAATTATAAAAAAAGGCAGTACTTTAAATAAGCAGCATGGCAAAAATTTTAGTGATTGATGACGAAAAACCAATACGAGATACTCTAAAAGAAATTCTTGAATACGAAGATCATCAGGTTGAAACAGCAATAGATGGATTTGAAGGACTGGAGAGGGCTAAAGAAACCACCTACGACATTATTCTGTGCGATATAAAAATGCCGCAAATGGATGGTGTTGAGGTAATTGAAAAACTAATGGATATTTGTCCCGAAGTCCCTGTTATAATGATTTCCGGGCATGGCACGGTTGAAACCGCAGTTGAAACACTCAAAAAAGGGGCTTACGACTTTATCGAAAAACCTCTTGATTTAAACAGGCTTTTGGTTACCATTAGAAATGCCCTGGAGCGTAAGGAATTGATTGTGGAAGCCCAGGTTTTAAAACGAAGAGTCAACAAAACCTATGAAATGATAGGCGAATCGGATGCTATTAAAAAAGTGAAAGACATGATAGACCGGGTTGCACCCACTGATGCAAGGGTACTTATCACCGGCAATAATGGAACCGGCAAGGAGCTTGTTGCCCGCTGGATGCACGAAAAAAGCCCACGTGCACAATATCCTTTCGTAGAAGTTAATTGTGCTGCTATTCCTTCAGAACTTATTGAAAGCGAGCTCTTTGGTCACGAAAAGGGAGCTTTTACTTCTGCCCACAAGCAGCGCAAAGGTAAGTTTGAACAGGCTAATGGGGGCACCATACTATTAGACGAAATAGGAGACATGAGCCTTTCAGCTCAGGCTAAAGTTCTGAGGGCACTTCAGGAAAATACCATTTATAGGGTAGGGAGTGATAAAAAAATCAAGGTCGACGTAAGGGTAATTGCGGCAACAAATAAGGACTTAAAACACGAAATAGAGAACAATAACTTCCGTGAAGATTTGTACCATCGCTTAAGTGTGATTTTAATCCATGTACCTTCGCTTAACGACCGGCTTGAAGATATTCCATTACTTACCGACCATTTTATGCGACTGGTTTGCGAAGACTATGGAATGCCTCCAAAAACTGTTACCGAGGATGCCATAAAAGAGCTTCAGAATATTAATTGGACCGGGAATATCCGCGAATTCAGGAATGTTTTGGAGCGGCTTATAATTTTATGTGAGGAAACTATTTCAGGGGCCGATGTGAAAGCATATGCTCAGCCCATTAGCAAATAAATCTTATTGGGAATGAATCGAATAGAAAAGGACTTTATTGGTAATTTGGAGGTGCCAGAAAAAGCATTGTTCGGAATTCATTCGCTAAGGGCAAGATCAAATTTTCCAAATAATTCTTTTTTCAACCTTGAATGGTATAAAGCTCTTGGGCTTACTAAACTTGCTGTATATCAGGTTTATAAAAAGTTTAAATCTGCTGTTGAAAAAAAATACCCGAACCAAAAATGGCCTTTTAGTTTTATTGATGATGAGGTAATCAAAGCGCTTTTAGAAGCTGCAAATTTAATAGCCAAAGGAGAACATTTTGACCAATTCATAGTGCCTGCTATTCAAGGTGGTGCAGGGACCAGCATTAACATGAATGTAAATGAGATAATTACTAATCTGGCCCTTCAAAAAATTGGGAAAAATGCAGGGGATTATTCTTTTATAGATCCTATTGAGCAAACAAATATTTTTCAATCGACCAATGATGTAGTGCCTACCTCATTAAGAATTGCTGTTCTTCAACTTCTTAATCAACTGGAAGAAGCCATAAATGGACTTCGTTTTGGTGTTGAAAAGCTGGAAAAATCGCACCGAGATGATCTCCGGATTGGATATACTCAAATGCAGGAAGCGGTCCCAACATCATTCGGAAAGTTGTTTAGTGCATACAATGATGCACTTTCAAGAGATTGGTGGCGTGTATCTAAATGTTTTGAGCGTATCAAGGTAGTTAATCTTGGCGGTACAGCAATTGGCACAGGCATAGCTGTTCCGCGTTTTTATATTATGGAAATTGTCCGCGAGTTACAAGAACTTACCAAATTACCACTGACAAGAGGGGAGAACCTGGCAGACACTACTTCTAATCTTGATTCGTTTGTTGAAATACACGCTACTTTAAAAGCGCATGCAGTCAACCTTGAAAAAATTGTAAATGATATCCGTTTATTAGGCTCAGATTTAATTGATAATAAACTACTTAACCTGCCAAAGAAGCAGGTTGGCAGTTCTATTATGCCATCAAAGGTGAACCCGGTAATTCCTGAATATATTGTAAGTGTAGCGCACAGAGTTTACTCAAATGATGTGCTTGTTTCAAACCTGGCAGCCCAGGGATGTCTAGAATTAAATGCTTATCTGCCAGTAATAGGCCATGCTATCCTGGAAAGTTTGGAGCTTTTAATATCTGCCGATAAAAGCCTTAATCTGCATTTGTTTTCATCGCTGACAATAAATAGTGATATTTCACTGGAAAAACTAATAAAAAGTCCGGCCATAACCACTGCATTGATACCCTATATTGGCTATAATAAGACAAGTGAACTTGCAACCTTTATGAAAGAATCAGGTCTTGATGTATATGAAGCTAATAAAAAACAGGGTTTTATAAAACAGGAAAAACTGGAACGTATTTTATTACCCTCTAATTTATTAAAAGCAGGATACGCAATTGATGATTTAATAGATTAAGAAAGAAACAGCATGGCACTTTTGAATAACTTTTAGTATTTTCGTAAGATCGTATCAGCGTTTTTTTATAGGGAAGGGAAAATCATCATTAAATTTAAATTGCATTTTGGTTTGTATAATACCTAAGTAAAGCGGTTGGAGTACTTCGAACAAGCGCTTTACTTAGGTAAAACCCTCCCGACCTTCGGTACGAGGCT
>JARGGF010000866.1 GCA_029210905.1 Bacteroidales bacterium
AATATATTATTCAATGTCGTTAAGTTAAGAAAAACCTGATGTTCTTTTAACTTTATTTTGATTTAAGCAGCATAGCTGATTTTTTATGTGCTTTATGGTTATTTTAATCTTTGGTTTGTATAAGAATCAGCCTAAAAAAATACCTCTAATTAAGAGTGCCTTAAATTGTCTGATTTAATAATCTTACCTGTAAAAAGTAGATTGTTAACTTTTCACTTTTTTTTTGAGAAGTTAGCTCTAAGGAATCTTAAAACTTTCTGCTATAGTACTAGTATTTAATAAAACAAATCAGTAACTTAGTATGCATATAAATCCATTAATAAAATGAAACTTTTTCCTGTTATACTATTAATATTATTTTATTTTGAATTTAGTCTATATAGTCAAACTGTTGATTTTTCAGCTTCAGAAACTGAAGGTTGTGGCAGCTTAAATGTTAATTTCACAAATACTTCAATACCATCAGGTTCTGCATTTTTTTGGGATTTTGGAGATGGACAAACCTCAACACTCGAAAATCCTTCCATCATTTATACCACACCCGGAAGTTACAATGTTTCTTTAACCATTGATGGTTCTTTTACTGAGCTAAAAACTTCGTTCATTAATGTTTATGCAAAACCGGTTCCGGCTTTTTCCTCTTCCTCACTGCTTACAGGATGTGCCCCTTTAAGTGTTACCTTTAATGGAACCGCTGGCGCCAGCACCATCACTTCGTGGTTTTGGGATTTTGGTGATGGAAATACCAGCAATCAACAAAATCCGAATTATATCTACGATACTCAAAATTCCTTTAACGTTTCTTTAGTTGTGGTAGATGTCAATAATTGCCAGGGGGCGATCTCTGAAATTAACTATATAACTGTTTATAAGCCAGTTGCTGATTTTAGCGCACCTGATAGATTTTCCTGCGATGGTGATTTAACAGTCAACTTTACCAATCTTTCTTCTGCATTGGGCACTACTCCAACTTATTTTTGGGAATTTGGTGATGGAAATACCAGTTCCCTTACAAATCCAATTAATACCTATGTTGATAATGGTCATTACGGCGTTAAATTGACGGTTACTGATGAAAATAGCTGCATAAACACTAAAGAAATTAAAGATTATGTAGTTCTTGAAAATGTTATGGCTAATTTTTCGGTAGCTGCTGATACTATATGTCCTGGAACTGAATTGCAGTTCGTAAATCTTTCCACAAATGCTAATAATTATTTCTGGGATTTTGGTGACAGCACTTCATCTACAGCTCATAATCCACGACACTTGTTTTCAAAACCTGGTAATTACCTGGTTACACTTAAGGTGAGTAATTCCGGGAATTGTATAGATACTTATTCAAACATTACCACTGTGGAAGAAGTAATTGCTGCATTTGAACCTTCATCATACTTTTCATGTAGTGTACCAGTTAATATAAAATACCTCAATAAGTCTGTTAATGGCGCTTTTTGGGATTGGCGTTTCGCAAATAAAACCTTTTCATCTGAATTTGAACCAGTACTTGAATATGACGATAATGGGACTTTTATAGATACCCTCATTGTTACCAGTAAGCATGGATGCTCTGATATTTATGTGGCTGATAGTGCACTTGTAATTAAAATACCAAGGGCATATATTACCCCTAATGCCTTTGTCAGGAAAAATGAATCAGAAGGCTGTATACCTCTGACTGTTAACTTTAAAGATGAATCAAATTATTTTACCACTTACGATTATATTGATAAAAGAGTATGGGATTTTGGGGACGGTACCTCTTCAACTGCTGAAAATCCTTCGCACCAGTATACCACAATAAATGAATTTGTTGTGACTTTTGAACTCATAACAAAACTTGGATGCAAGGCTTCCACTGTAACCGAAGTAAGAACAGGGGATGTGCAAAAAGCCAATTTCTCAAAAAGTTCTGCCGATACCCTTTGTGCTTCACAAAAAGTGCAGTTTACAGATTTATCCAATGACTCAAAACTAGTAAATGGTTGGTTTTGGAAATTTGGTGATGGAAAAACCTCAACAAAACAAAATCCATCGCATGCCTACACTGATGTGGGCAGCATGGATGTTACCTTACTTGCCTATTATAATGGTTGTCCTTCTAAGATTGTTAAGGAAGACTTTGTATTTATAAAGGGACCCTATGCTGAAATTGATTATACTATAAACTGTGAAACTCCATATAATGCCATATTTTCAAGTAAATTGCTCGAAGGAAGTACATTTAGGTGGGAATTTGGTGATGGAAGCGCTAATAATACCACGAATATAAATCCGGTACATACTTACGGATCACGTGGAAGCTTTCTGGCAAAACTACATGCCGATAACCCTTCAAATGGCTGCTCTTTTGATATCGAAGAAGAAGTAAGGATTACCGATATAAAAGCAAATTTTTCTTTAGACAAGAGCATTGGTTGCACCAATTTACCGGTTAATCTAAATGCTTCTTCATCAGTGGATGCTGTGGCATTTGAATACAATTCATTAAAAAGAACATATAAGTGGGATTTTGGGGATGGTAGCCCGGTTTTTCAAACCAACGACCCGCTCGCCAATCATAAGTATTCACAAAGGGGAAATTTCCCCTTGAGTTTAACCGTTCGTGACTTGCACGACTGCGAAAACACGCTCATTAAATATGTTAAAACCTACAAACCCTTAATTTCTTTTGAAGCCAGCCAGTACTCGGGTTGTAAACCAATGACTGTGGAATTTACCAACAATACAATAAACGATACCACCGTAATTGAACAGCTTTGGGATTTCGGAGACGGGTTTACTTCAACAGCAACCAATCCGGCACATGATTATGAGGAGTTTGGAATTTATGATGTATCGCTTAAGGTAAAAAATATCATTGGTTGCGAATCAGTTGTTACTAAATCTGATTA
>JARGGF010000867.1 GCA_029210905.1 Bacteroidales bacterium
AATTGGCCATTCAGATTGCAGATAGTTTTACTGATTATGGAAAATATACGGGAATCCAAAATACGGTTGTTTTTGGCGGGGTAAAACAAGGTTCACAAACTGACGCTCTTAAAAAAGGGGTAGATGTGCTTATTGCTACACCTGGTCGCTTATTGGATCTGATTAACCAGGGTTTTATTACCTTAAAACATATTGAATACTTCGTTCTCGACGAAGCAGATCGCATGCTCGACATGGGTTTTATTCATGATATTCGCAAGATAATCACTTTGTTGCCTGCAAAGAGGCAGTCTTTGTTTTTTTCGGCTACCATGCCAAAAATAATCCAGGAACTTTCGCTTAAGATACTTGGAAGGCATGAAAAAGTGACGATAAAACCTGAACAAACTACAGCCGAAAGGGTGGAGCAGGCAGTCTACTTTATCATTAAAAAATCAAAACCAAAATTATTGACGCATTTGATTAAAACAGAGGATGTTGATTCAACTTTAGTATTTACCCGCACAAAACATGGCGCTGATAAAATTGTGAGATTTTTGAAAAAGTCTGGCATAACTGCTGAGGCCATTCATGGGAATAAATCGCAAGGAGCACGTCAGCGTGCTTTGGGCGATTTTAAATCGGGAAAATTAAAGGTGCTGATTGCTACTGATATAGCTGCCCGTGGAATTGATGTATCAGGATTATCGCATGTGATTAATTATGATTTGCCAAATATTCCCGAAACCTACGTTCACCGAATAGGTAGAACAGGACGGGCCAGTGCCAGCGGTATTGCATGGTCGTTTTGTGATGTAGAGGAAAGAGCGTATTTGAAGGATATTCAAAAGCTTATCAATCAGCAGATTCCAATAGTTAAAAATCATCCTTTTGTGGATGATAAAGACGATGCTGCACCAAAAGCAGAAGTAAAACATCAAAGACCTCAAAGACGTGTTGAAGAGAAAAAACAAAATACAAATTTCAGAAGTAGGCGTACATTTGATTCAAAAAGGCGCAGTGCATAATTAATTGCGAATAACAAGAATCAAAAAAAATAAGAGTGATATAACCATTAACGTGGGCATATCACTCTTACTTGTTTTAAATTGATAGTAAATGTCTTATTATCAAAATGTTTAAAACTATTTTACACTGGTACTACAAATTCTCCAGAACAAAATTAGTCATCATAGTATATAAATGAAAACGGGTATTTCCACCATAAATACCATGATTCCTGTTGGTGTAGTAAAACTGACTGAATTGTTTTTCTGCTTGCACCAGGGCTTCTGACATTTCCATCGAATTCTGAACATGCACATTGTCATCGGCAGTTCCATGGACCAATAATAGTTTCGATTTTAGATTTTCAGCAAAGTTAATAGGTGAATTGTCATCGTAACCACTTGCATTGTCCTGTGGCTTTCGCATAAATCTTTCGGTGTAGATGTTGTCATAATAACGCCAGTTAGTAACAGGTGCAACAGCGATACCAGCTTTAAAGTATTCAGATCCTTTGGTAAGGGCTAGTAAAGTCTCAAAACCACCGAAACTCCATCCCCAGATGCCAATTCTTTTTGCATCAACATAGTCTATAGAACCAAGGTATTTTGCAGTTTCTATCTGGTCAATTGTTTCATATTTACCAAGTTGCAAATAGGTGATTTTACGAAATGCTTCACCTCTTGCCCCGGTGCCACGCCCGTCAACCGATACAACAATATAACCCTTTTGTGCCAATAAATTTTCCCATCCAACAGACCAGCGATTTAAAACAGTTTGTGAGTTTGGCCCTGAATACTGATACATCAAAACAGGATACTTTTTATTCGGATCAAAATTATATGGTTTGATCATCCATCCGTTTAATTCGACATTTTCAGATGTTTTGAAAGAAAAAAACGATTTGTTGATACCTCCATATTCTTTAACTTTTTCAGCCACCTTCTTATTGTCGGCCAAAATACGTATTAAGCTGCCTTTCGCATCATGTAAAGTAACATATGTAGGTTCATCGATACTTGAAAAAGTGTTAATGTAATACTGAAATCCATTACTGAAGTTGGCACTATTGCTTCCTGTCTGACTGCTTAGTTTTCTTTTGTTTTTACCTTTCAAATCAACCACATACAAGTCTCTGGCCATAGGAGATGCTTCAGCAGATGTGTAATAAAAAAGTTTGTTTTTCTCATCATAGCCTTCAAAATCAGTAACATCCCAGTTGCCGTTTGTAATTTGTTTAATTTCTTTTCCATCAAAAGATTGATAGTAGATATGAAAATAGCCGTTTTTTTCGCTCATATAAACGAAATGTTTTCCATCATCCAGAAAACTGAAGTGATCCAACACATCAGCATCAATAAAATACTTGTTTTTTTCAGAATAAATTACATTGGTTTTTCCTGTTGCTGCATCAGCAAAAAGCATTTCAATATGGTTTTGAAGTCGGTTCAGACGGATAATACTTAGCTGATTTGGATCTTTTGTCCATTTTATTCTTGGGATATAAATGTCAGTCTCAGTTCCAATAGCTGCTTTCACAGTCTTATTGGTTTCAAGATCAAAAATATGTACCGAAACTATGGAGTTATCTTCACCGGCCTTTGGATATTTCCATTGTCGGTTTTCCGGATAAAGCTTATTTTCTTCAAAGCGGGGTTTATCTCCTGCAAATACAGTCATGTCAAAAGTTCTCACTTTCGATTCATCAAAACGGATATATGCCAGTTTGTTACCATCCGCAGACCAATCAAAAGCTTTGCTAAAGCTAAATTCTTCTTCATATACCCAGTCTGGAATTCCATTTAATACTTTATTTTTTTCTCCATCGGTGCTCACTTGAATTTCTTGACCACTGGCTAAATCTTTAATATATAGATTGTTCTGGTAGCCAAATGCTACTTTTGATCCT
>JARGGF010000868.1 GCA_029210905.1 Bacteroidales bacterium
ATGAACATGTTATTTCTTCATAGCTCCTAAGAAACAATTCATTGATTGCTATTTGGTAAATAGTTCTATCACGTCAAATTTGTTAATCGTCCATTTGAATGTATTAATTGGGTCTAAGTATTAAAAACTATTTGTAAACAATTTCGAATTCAAGATAAATTATTCCAAATCAACTCTTTATTCAGATATCTTTTTTAACTTTATCATTCTGGAATTTAAATTCTAAGACAATGATTTGGTTCATTAAAAAAACCCACAAAAATCTAATAAATAGCCCAATATTAAAAAAATATATACGCTTCAGATCTTCAATTTATGGGCGTGTAGTGTTTATCATCACGCTTTTATCGCTTTTTCTTTTCGTATCTTTTGGTTTCATTTTCAAATCGGTAAACAATAAGTATCTGAATACTGTAATTCATCAAAACGGAAATAATATTGGTTCTATTGTTGAATCATCATTATATCATTCAATGTTGGAAAACGATAAGAGCAGTCTCCAGAGTACACTAGACGTTATTAACACGCTATCAGGTATTGATGAAGTGAATATGTATGATAGTAACGATAGCCTTGTTTATTCATCTTTTACTATTGATACAGAAAGTCATAGTGATCCCGATTGTAAAAGCTGTCATGAGGATATAAAATCGTTATTTCCTGAAAAAACGAAATCCTATCGTATTCTTGATTTCAGGAATGAATGCAGGATGAACAATAATGATGATGAACACAGGCATTTGTTGATAAGATCACCTATTTTAAATGAACCTTCATGTTACACAGCCGCTTGTCACGCCCACAATGAAAAGGATGAAGTTCTGGGTTCATTAATTATAAAAATGCCATTAAACGAACTTGATGAAGCGGTTGAAAAATTTTCTGCAAATTTTTATATGCTTGCCATATTTTCAACCCTTTCACTTGCTGCATTTTTAATATTTTTCACTAACAAAAAAATCAAGAACCCACTTAATTCAATCATTAAAGCTAGCAGGGCCGTAGCAAATGGCGATTTAAGTATCCGCCTAAATATTAAAAACAGAGAATTAGATGATATCAGGATGGTTTCTTCTGCTTTTAACAACATGCTTGATAAGCTTCATGCTGTGTCAATAGAATTGCAAAACTGGTCGCATCAACTGGAATATAAAGTACAAAAAAAATCAGAAGAATTATTGGAAGCACAAAATGAACTAATTCATATTGAGCGAATTGCTTCGATAGGAAAATTGTCTTCATCGGTAGCCCATGAAATAAACAACCCGCTATCGGGCGTATTAACTTATACAAAACTGGTTCATAAACAGCTTGGTAAAATTGAATTTGAACCTACCCTAAAAGAATCTATGCTGAAAAATTTAAAAGTAATTGAATCAGAAACCAAACGCTGCGGAGACATTGTTAAAGGTTTACTTAATTTTTCAAAAAAGGACCAGCAAAACTTTGAGAACTTACACCTTCATAAAATACTAAAAGAAACTTATGATTTAATCGCTCATCAAATGAAGATTTCGAACATTAACTTCATATCAGATTTTTCGGCAAACAATGATATGATTAATTGTAATCCAAATCAAATAAAACAGGCATGTGTAGCAATACTTGTAAATGCTTCAGAAGCTATTTTTCAAAATGGTGAAGTGCTTATGAAAACTACGAATACCGATGAAAATACTATAAGAATTGAAATTATAGACAATGGTTCAGGAATTACTCCGCAAGATATTCCACATATTTTTGAGCCGTTCTTTTCTTCAAAACAAAAAGTAAGTGGCATAGGATTAGGACTGGCCATTGTACATGGAATAATTCAAAACCATAAAGGAAGCATCGATGTATCTTCAAAAGTTGGAGAAGGAACAGTGATTTCAATAAATTTACCCGTGTCTAAAAACAAGGAGGTTAAAAATGAGTGAAAAATTTTCAATTTTAATTGTTGATGACGAATTATCAGTAAGAGGCTCATTATATAGCTGGTTTATTGAAGATGGCTATATTGTTGAATGTGCAGAAGATGCAAAACAGGCGTTAAGCCTAATTGAAAGCCAAAACTTTGATATCATCCTGGCAGATATTAAAATGCCTGGCATGGATGGATTAGAGATGCACAGAAGAATTAAAAGCCTGAACAAAGATGCGATTGTTATAATTATGACTGCTTTTGCTTCGGTTGAAACTGCTGTTCAGGCATTGAAAGAAGGTGCTTACGATTATGTAACAAAACCTTTTGATCCGGATGACTTATCACACTTAATAAGGAATGCAACAAAACAGCTGGCACTAAAAATAGAAAATGAAGCACTCAGGGAAAAAGTAACCTCCCTTGAAAATATTGAAGATATTATAGGCAATAGCGAAGCCATGCAAAAAGTACTTAGCGAGGTGGGGTTTATTGCCCAATCATCTTCTTCGGTAATTATTACCGGTGAAAGTGGAACAGGCAAGGAGCTTATTGCCAAGGCTATCCATTCAAATTCGCAACGCAAATATTTCCCTATGGTGAGTGTTCATTGTGGAGCACTAACCGAAAGTATATTAGAAAGTGAATTATTTGGCCATGAAAAAGGCGCCTTTACCGGGGCCATCCTGGATAGAAAAGGACGATTTGAAATGGCCAATGGCGGTACCATATTCCTCGATGAAATTGCGACAATTTCATCAAAAATGCAGATTGAGTTGCTCCGTGTTCTTGAAACAAAGCGTTTTACAAGGGTTGGGGGCAATAAAGAAATTACATCAGATTTTAGAGTGATTTGTGCCACAAATAAAGATCTGAAAAAAATGGTGGAAGCCGGAAGTTTCAGAGAAGATTTGTTTTACAGACTAAATGTGGTAAATATTGTAATTCCCCCACTGCGAAAAAGGGTTGAGGATATAAAATTAT
>JARGGF010000869.1 GCA_029210905.1 Bacteroidales bacterium
TGTACACGACCCTGGGTTTCAGTTTGAGGTACACGTTGTACTCTATGAACGCCAGATTCATATTTAAGTATGCCATAAACATTATTACCTTCTACACTGAATACAATTTCTTTGTAACCGCCTGAAGTGCCTTCAGAAATATGCGAAATACTTGTTTTCCAACCTTTTGACTCGCAGAATTTTAAGTACATTCTTGATAAATCACCAGCAAAAATACTGGCTTCATCACCTCCGGTTCCGGCTCTAATTTCTACAATGGCATTTTTGCTATCTTCAGGATCCTTTGGTATTAATAATAGCCTGATTTCTTCTTCCATTTGAGGAAGTTGCTCATTTAGCTGTTCCAATTCTTCCTGAGCCATTTCGCGCATTTCTTCATCATCTTCTTCGACTAGTAACTCTTTTGACGACTTAATGTTACCTATTATGTTATTATATTTATGATAGGCATCAATTAGTGGTTCTAATTCCTTATATTCCTTATTAAGTTTTATATATTTTTTCATATCAGACATAATATCCGGATCGGTAATTTGCTGAGCAATTTCATCGAAACGTATTTTAATGCCTTCAAGCTTATCTAATAGCATATTTTGACTCATGACTTTACAATTTGAAAATTTAAATGGTATATATAAAAAAGTGGGATGCTTAACTATTTAATAGCCAAGCTAATGGAATCTGTTATGATAAGATATGTATCTCAGTGTGTCCAAATTGTTTTTTTTACAAAAGTAATGAATTTTTTAATAGGAGAAATCCCCAAATTCACTCATTATGCTAAGTTTCTTATTATCAGACGATTCCACCCTGCCTATTATCTGTGCTTCTACTCCAAACTGCTTAGAAATAGCAATAAGTTCGCTTGCAATAGCTTCTTTTACATAAATTTCGAAACGATGTCCCATATTAAAAACTTTATACATTTCCTGCCAACCTGTGTTAGATTCTTTTTGTATAATTTTAAACAGTGGCGGAATTGCAAACATATTATTTTTTATAATGTGAAGGTTATCAATAAAATGCAAAATTTTAGTTTGCGCTCCACCTGAGCAGTGTATCATACCGTGTATTTGCGAGCGGTAATTTTTTAGTATTTCATTGATTATTGGAGCATAAGTGCGAGTTGGTGATAAAACTAACTTCCCTGCATCAATATTTAATTCCCCAATTTTATCAGTAAGCTTATAAGAACCTGAATAAGAGAGTTCTTTCGGAATTAATGCATCAAAACTTTCCGGATACTTTTCTGCCAAATAATTTGCAAATACATCATGCCTTGCTGAAGTAAGACCATTACTTCCCATTCCGCCGTTATATTCCTTTTCATAGCTTGCCTTTCCGAAAGAGGCCAGGCCTATGATAACATCACCGGCACTGATTTTTTCGTTTGTGATTACCTCGCTTCGTTTCATGCGTGCAGTAACCGTAGAATCTACTATTATTGTTCGAACGAGGTCTCCTACATCTGCAGTTTCGCCGCCAGTGGAATAAATGGAGACTCCCGCAGCTCTTAATTCTGAAAGGAGCTCTTCGGTTCCATTAATAATTGCTGAAATCACTTCGCCAGGAACCAAATTTTTATTTCTACCAATTGTGGACGACACGAGAATATTATTTGTAGCACCTACACAGAGCAAATCATCAATATTCATAATTAATGCGTCCTGTGCAATGCCTTTCCATACTGAGAGATCCCCGGTCTCTTTCCAGTACATGTATGCAAGAGAAGATTTGGTTCCTGCTCCATCAGCGTGCATGATGTTACAATACTCTGGATGACCACCTAAAATATCTGGAATAATTTTACAAAAAGCTCTGGGATACAGCCCTTTATCTATATTCTTTATAGCTGCATGCACATCTTCTTTTGAGGCTGATACGCCTCTTAAATTGTACCTTGAATCCGTCATAGTTTTTTAATATGCTGCAAAGGTAAAATATCTTTAGCAAAGTGTAAATGTAAAATTTGCATTTAGCTACTATGATTGTTTTGATTTTTGAAATAAAAGAAGACCTAATTGGGATGGTTCCGGATTAGGTCTTCGGGTTATTTTTTAGGCGTGTAATAAATCCTATTCGCCAAATGGAGTGCCTGATTCATTAAAATCTGTTCTTATTACTTTAAACTCTGTTCTTCGGTTTATTTGATGAGCAATCTCTTTTTCTTCATTTGTAGGCAAATTATTAATGAAATTTTCATCAAGTACATCTCCAATTTTCAAAAAATCATGCTGCTCTCCAACTTTTTTAGAAATTTTCCGTGGCTGAGATTCGCCGTAACCTTTTGCAATTAATCTGTCCTTGGAAATACCCTTTTTTATTAGGTAATCAACTACTGACTGGGCTCTGCGCTGTGAAAGATCAATATTGGATTCTTCGGTTCCCCTAAAATCGGTATGTGCCGATAATTCAATGGTAATATTATCATTCAGGTTTAAAGTTTCGACCAATTTATCCAATGCTACCATGGATTCAGGACGAAGATCTGCCCTGTTTAAATCATAGAATATGTTTTGTACTTCTATTGCTTCATCAATAGGAGACATAAATATCTCAACTACAATATCTGTACTTTTTGTCAGGCCTTTGGTTGATTCAGAAGCTTTACCTTTTAAGAATCTTGGTTTATTCGTTGTGAGGACATAATCAGTTTCAGGTTTAACACGAAATTTGAACCCTCCGTCAGTACCAGAATTAGTTTCTAAAGAAGTACCATCGCTTCCTTCAAGTTTTACATTTGCTTCGCTTATAGTTTCATCAGTTACTTCATTTCGTACAGACCCTTTTAAAGTAAAAATTAAGTCCGGTAATTCAAAGGAATAGATATCGTCATTGCCTCTGCCACCAGGACGTGTAGATGAAAAATAT
>JARGGF010000086.1 GCA_029210905.1 Bacteroidales bacterium
TGGCTTATTTAAAAGGTTGTGAAAGTTTTTTAAAAAAGAACTTAGTTGATTATCCCTTATATGCCAACTCAAATGCATATGATGATACCGGCAGTGTTTTTAATCTTAAAGGAACGGATAAAATTGGAATTATATAATGGAAAAAATCTTTGATAAATTAATGAGCATGCTGGACAAAATGCCAGTTTACATGCAGCTAATAGGTTTGCTGATAATTTCATTTATGGTGATGGCATATAAGATTTTTTCGAATGAAAAAGTTCAAAAGTCAATTATTGCCAGGCTGCAAAAAAAAATAGGGAAACTAACTGAAAGTGATTTAAGCCTGCATAGGCTTTTTGACAGGAAGGAAGTTTACCAGGCGGCCATCAATAACATCAAATTTAATTCTTCCAATAAATCAATAGTCTTCCGGAAGATTCTTACCTCAAAACTAGAGGTAGACATAAGAATGGCCAGGGAGTTTCTTGAAAAGAATGATTTTTCAAAGATTGATAAAAACACGCTTTGTTCAATGATGATTACCCAGGTTAATTGTATGGTGAAAACTTACGAAGCCAAAGCCATGGAAGAACTTAGGATGTACTTTGGGAATCTTATCGGTCAAAATTTGTTTGATTTTGTGATGAATAATCCGGGAGGATTTCGGGAAAAACGAGTGGACCGGTTAAACCGGATTATATTTCAAATTGATGAATACCTCAGGAACTCACAGATATTTGACAATAACGTTGAGAGAATTGAATATTTCTTTACAGAGATTCAATATGCCCTCAGAATCTCAATTCTTGAAGCGGAGAAGATGTTTGACAAGCTAAATGGAGAAATTGATAAAATAGTATTACCAAATGATTGATGTTATTATTGAACATAAAAAAAGCAAACTTGAATTATCTCATCCTGAGCAATTTAATGAGTTGAATCCTTTACAATTCAGGGCGCTAATTCGGTATTTTATTATACCGGAAGTTCCCCTGGTTGAAAGATTGAGCGATTCGATTGCTTTATTACAGTTTTTTCTTGGTCAGGAGCTCAATAAATCAATTAAAACCAGATGGTACAGGGTTATGAATTCTATGGTTGAAGATGGGATTCTAGCTGATTTATTGAAACTCCAGAACTTCATTTATGAGGAACAAACCTTTAACAACTGGATATTAAAAGAAATAAAAGCTGGCAGCCGTACTTTTTATGGACCCAGGGATAGGTTTTCTTACATGACCTTTGGGGAGTTCATTAGTGCAGATATGATGTTCTTAAATTACTTTGAGCAGAAAACTGATGCAATGTTAAATAGGTTCATTGCCACTTTATATAAGGATAATTTAAAGGAAGAGTTTTCAACTGATTTAATAGCTTCAAGAGCATCGCAAATTGAAAAGCTTGATAATATAGACAAGCAGGGAATTTTGTTTAATTACTCATCTGTACGTTACTGGTTAACAGACAAATACCCGTTCGTATTTAAAGGCAGCGAGCAAAACAAACAAGAGATTCATCTGGGGAATAATAACCAGGCAGGATGGATGAGCATCCGCAGGAACCTGGCTGGCGATGTTCTGAACCTTGATAAAATTGACAGGGTTTTGCTGCATGATGTTTTGGCGGATTTAAACGAAAAAATGAGTAAATAACTTAAATATTACTACTATGGAAGCAAAAAATGCAAGAGAGATAAGTGAAAAGAACAAACTAGGAATCGAAGGTGTTTTAAAAAACATTGAGGCTGTTGCGAATAGTGGGCATGATACGTTAGTTTGTTCAAATTTACATCAAGATGCAATTAATTTTTTAATGGAATTGGGGTATAAAATATCAATTTTCAGAGATCCCTATAATGGATTAAAAAATCATTTCATTTCCTGGGAATAACAGCATGAGCAAATATACCGACTATACCAACTATTTCAAGAAACTCGCAACCGAGCTGCTTGGTCATTCAGATACCGAAAAACATTTCTTCCGGAAGGGACTGGAAGAATTCCTGAATGGCTTGTCAACCAATGTGAATTATCCTGCAATGTTATTGGAAGAGTACGACTTCCGAATAACTGATAATGGTGCAGATAATGTTATGAAGCCTTTTACAGCTGCTTTTATTATTTGCGACAATGTACCAGATATCGAAGATTACGACAGACAAGACACTGTGATGGACAGCACTGAAGAAATTGTGGATAAGATTTACAACAGAATAAGAGCTGCCATCAGACCGCCTTATCAGGAGTTTTTTAAATATGCCCAGCTTGGCAATGTGCAGGCCAGCCCTGTGAAGAATAAAGCAGATGGGAACTATGGCTGGTATGTTACTATAGAAATTTTGTCAATTCATAATACAACTATTATATGAGTGCAGTTTTATTGAGTTCTCCAAATCAAATTGATTTTAGCCGGAATGGCCTAAAGTTTCAAATTCAAGGTACTGCGTATATTGAAACTCCTGGTTCAAAAGGAGTTTGGCTGATAAATCTTGTAGGCTCCAGCTGGACGTCCGGAGCAATGGAATTCTGGGATTTTGAATTAGGAGCCAAGTTCTCAATTACTCCTGCATTTGGGGCAGACCCGGAAAAAAATGAAGTACCAATTTTAAACGACGTTAAAAACATTGCCGATGCAATAAGAGGAATTTACCAATTCAATAAATATTATACCATCTATGGCGATAGTGTAAGGTTGTATATTTATACCCGGGAAGAAATATACATAAACTGGGATACAATGGCATCTATTCCGGCAAATTGGTCAAACTTCTCAAAAGGCAATGGAATAACGCCAATAAAAAAAAGCGACTATTCGCTATATGTAATAGTTCATGAAGACAATGGAACTAACCTGATAGCTGAATTACAGATTGATGTGAATAGTGAAGGACAGTCTGAAATTTCAATCGGAAGGTTAATTGATCCATACATTCCTACATCAATGCCTGACTTAAACTCTGGAACGCTGACGCTTATTAATATTAAACAATATGTAGCGCAATTTGCTGAAAAATATAAAGTAAACGATTTGTTGAGGATAAATAATGCTAACACATTCAGGGGCAATGTTCTAAAAGGAAAATTGAATTTTGCCGATTATGTAGGCTATGATTTTGTCCAAAGAATTACTGAGGACAAGAACTTCCTTTTGTCATTAATTGATGCTGAATTATGGGA
This sequence comes from Bacteroidales bacterium, assembly GCA_029210905.1. Classification (GTDB taxonomy): domain Bacteria; phylum Bacteroidota; class Bacteroidia; order Bacteroidales; family NBLH01; genus NBLH01. The sequence goes on from JARGGF010000086.1 coordinate 3,159, forward strand.
TGACGCACATTATTTTCTACATTTTTATAATCCACTGGCAGATGATGAACAAATTAATATAAAATGCAAGATTTATTATACGGATGTGACGGACTACACCACAGTTTTATTCACATATGCTTTTAATTATTTATATCCGCGCATATATCAATTTCCGGCGTCAATCAATAGTCTTGGCTTAAATTCATTTAATCCAGGGAAAGAAATTTACAAATATGAAATTTGGATTGAACATGCCGATACTTCAATATTATGTGCAAAAAAAACATTCAAAGTAATTGACAAGCCAATGTTTGTTAAGGAATTTGCATTCCTTAATAAATACGGTGTTATTGAAATTTTTAATGCTATTAGTAAGTCTTCGCTAAAGCTGCAAACAAAAAAAACAATTACAAAACGAGAACTGGATGTTAATTATTCAAAAAGCGACAAGCAGTATGGGTATACTGTTGATGAATCATTCAATGAATTCGAAATGTCATCAGGGAATATTTCAAAAGATCAGGCTGAAGCTTTTCAGGATGTGCTTAACACTACCGAATTCTATGAAATAGTAGATGGAGATTATATCGCATGCATTATCAACGAAGATAATTTTGATATAATTCCGGAGAATGAAGATATTGTATCTATTCAATTTACCTATAGAAGAGCATTTGACAAATGAGTCTTATAAAATTAACCATTGACGATATTAAAGTTTCCCTTCCGCTTGACTTTGTGATAAGGCTGACATTTAAAATGCCTATGCCTTATTACGATAACGTGCCTGCAGCTATCACCTATTGGTTTAATTTAATGTCGAATGATATCAATGATCGAATTTTCAAACATGGAAACTTTGTATATTCTGTAAAGAAACTAAGGGTTTATGATTGCATTTTAGACATTGCCGGCTTACAAATGAAAGGGAAACTGTATTTAAAAAATGCAACATTTAAGGATTATAAGGCATTCATTGTGTTCAATGATTTAATAGAAGGTCTTGCAAAGAATAAAATTGCAGACGTAGTAGACTATTCTTATTATATGGGAGCTGATGCAACTGAAGTTACTGCTGAAATGGAAAGGCTTCAATTATTATCATTCCCGGATGCTAATTACGGGTTTCCATCAATTCTTAATTCGATATTTATTGAGGATAATATTTATACCGGAAGACTAAATAGATGGGACTTCACAGGTTCAGTATATCAGAAAAACTATTATTATGCCCCTTATGACATTGCATATAATATAACAGCAATGGTGCCTCAGCCATATCTGTTACATGTTTTGGAAGAAATTTTTAAGTCTATAGATTTTAGCATTATTGGTGACATTAATACTGATGCTAATTTCAGAAAACTGCTATTGTATAGTAATTATGCCGAGCAGCAGTTTGTTAAGAATAATTATTTTCTTGGTAACGAAATAGCTGCCTCTTTTGCGGTTGACGGTAATCAGAATTATATTGATATCGATACTGTTGTTGAAGATGATGACAATACGTTCAATGTTTCACTCAATAGCTATACCAGCGCTGAGGATGGAGACTTTCTTATCAGATTTATTGCTGAAGGAACCTATAACGGCTCCAATCCAACCGGTGCAACATTTTCGGTATATGTATTTTCCGGAGGAATAGCTGTTGGTCAGGTTGTTACTACGGTTCTGACGCAAGGTGTGACTACTTATATTGAGGGCTATACAGTTGTAAATGCCTCAAATCCAACTTTTACCTTTTTCATGACAAGCCAGAATGCTGGCTATGTTGGAACGGTAGATATTAGTTCTATTCAATTAGAAGTTTATCCTAAAATTAATCAGCGGATTGATATATTTTCTTCAATATTTGAATTGTCTAATCACGTCCCGGAAGTTTCTGTTTCAGATTTTATTAATGCATTTAATAAAAAATTCTGCCTTGCCACTTTTTTTGACTTTAAAAACAAGAAAGTAGAGTTTACTTCCTGGAATAAAATTATTGAAAGTGATAAATACATTGATCTGACAAGTGAATTAATAAAAGATTCTGAGGATATAAGCTATGAGCAAAAAGTTTTTTCATTCATTACTACCTGGGAAAATGACGATTTAACAGAAAAAAACTTTCTGGTTAAAAATAGTGCAGGAATGCAAATAAATAACCAAATTTTACAGACATATAGTACACCAACAGCCAGGGGTCAGTTTCTGTTAATAACACCCGCTAACTTAGTATATATTTCTGATATTGATGACACTGGCGCCATGGTTTGGAAATATTATTCCGATTATTTTCAGGACATAATAAGTACCGAAGTTGAGGCGGAGGAAATTAGTATAAAGATAAGCACACTTTTTTTCAGGCAGGCAGCATCTGGTACTAAAACTTATTATCCTGCTATTGAACTAAGTGGGGGTTCAAAACAACTAGGAAAATCAGATGCTGGATTGAAAATATATAATAATCACGGATTTCAGGTTGTTGATGCCTTAAAAATTCCCTTTGCGAGTAATACGAATAAAGATTTCTCCGGAAATACAATTCCAGGTTTTAATTTGAACATGGCAGATGATGATGGCCTTTATAACAAAATGCACAAAAAACTTTATGATTATATAAATTCAAGGAATAAAATTGAGTATGACTTCGACATAAATAATGATACTTTTCTAAGTTTAGTTAAGATTTTTAGTGCTGAAAGTGATATCAGAAGGGTAAGGGTAGGATTTAAAAACTATCTTCCAGAATTGCTTGATATAAGTATTGGCTTAAAAGAGTTCAAAAACTGTAAAATAACCTTGAGATAATGGAAGCACTTAACCAGGAAGTAAAACAATGGAGCCAGCAATCAGCTGCAATGATGGCCGCAAAAGTGCGCATGCTTACTAATCAGAATAAACATCAGTTGCTGAAAGCAAAAAAAGGTATAGGCCTGGCAAAAAGCATTAAATACAAAAATCTAATGAGGTTTGGAAATGTTGAACGCATTGTATTCCCTTTTGCAAAACATGGTTATTTTTTTGCAGTTGGAGCCAGCCGTGGGCATAAAGCAAAAACAAATCCACGAAAAAAGGTGGACTGGTATAATTTTGTTTTTGAGGACCGGTTCGAAAAGCTGGCTGATATTGTGGTAAGGCATTATGGGGATGAGGCCGCATTAAAAGCCAGTGATTTAAAGTAAAATTTCTTATAGCTTCCGTCCTTTCGAAGCACACGCTAAAACGCTTAATTCGCTATAATGAATTAAGCGTTTTTGTTATGGCAGATACCAATAGAAAAATTAACATCTGGATTAATGGGGCCCAGGTGGAAAATACTTACAAAGGCATTACTAATGCAATAAGAAAATCACGGAATGAGCTTGCTAATATGACCATTGGCAGCCGTGATTACATTAATCAAACATCTAAAATTAAGAAACTGCAAGGCCTGATGGACCAACACAGGGTTAAACAGGGCTTGATTGCCCAGGGCTGGCAAAAAATAACCAGTTCAATTAAGCAGGTTGCTATTGGTAATATCATAAGCAATGCTTTTACAAGTATTGCAGCGAGCGTCCAGGGTGCATTCGCAAAAATAACAACTGCTACAAGCGATTTTGAAGGTGGAATGACCAATGTGTTTACCCTGCTTGATGATAACAGCTTTAATAAATTTGGAGAATCTCTTAAGTCAGGTTCCAAGCAAGTGGCTGAGCTTGGTTTTAATATGAATGACACCAACAAGGCTTTATTTGATGCTATCAGTGCCGGCATTGATGCAGGAGATTCTATTGAATACCTGAATGAAGTTGCTATTCTTGCAAAAGGAGGTGTAACCAGCCTTGGAACCGCCGTTGATGGAAATACAACCATTTTAAATGCTTATAACCTTGCTACTTCGGAGGCAGGTAATGTTAATGCTGCTTTTTTCTCCGCTCAAAAGGAAGGTAAAACAACAGTGGACGAGCTGGCCAGTTCCATCGGGAAGGCTGCACCAATTGCAGCCAGTTTAGGAATAAGTTACCAGGAGTTATTATCTGCCACAGCTGCGCTGACAAAAAAAGGTATTGCAACAAAAGAAAGCATGACTTACCTGAAGGCTGCCTTCAGCAACTTAATGAAACCATCCACTGAAGCTGAAAAGATACTTCGAAAGTTTGGGGTTCCTGTGGGTGCAACCGAAATTAAAGCGGCCGGGTTAACTGAAGTTTTAACGCGGTTAAACGAAGTCATAAAAGAAAACCCTGATGAAATAGCAAAAGCAATTCCTTCAGTGGAAGCATTGACAGCAGTTCAGGCATTATCTGGTGCCGGACTTGAAGAATATCAGCGCATTTTGCAAAATGTGCAAACTGATATCGGTGATAATTCCAGTCTGCAAAAGGCCTATCAAAAGCAAATGGAAAGTTTCCCAAATGTGATGGCACAAGCCAGGGAAAAGCTTAACAACTTTGCCATTACTATTGGTGAGAAACTTGCACCTGTGATAAAAGAAATTGTACCTATAATTAGCGGATGGACCAAGAAGGTTATTGAGTTAATTGACTGGGTGGTTAAAAATGGCGATGCAATAAAAACTTTTATTACTTGGATTGCAAAAGCTTCCCTAGTTGTAGCTGCATATTCAGCTATTCAAAAAATAAAGCTTATCAGGGATCAGAAGGATTTACTGATGACCAATGCCCTGGCTAAAGCAAAGCAGGTACTTAACAATATTATGGCTAAAGCTCCGTGGGCAATAGCCATTGCCGGAATTGCTGCTGTTATAGCAGGCCTGTATGATTTATATAAATCGTTTACAAAAGTTTCTGTGGCTCAGAAATCAATGAATGATATCCTGGCTAAATCTCAGGAATTAATGATTGAAGATTCCCGGAGATTAGATAGTTATAAGAAAAAATTACTTGATGTTAATACCTCCCAGGAAGAAAGAAAGAAAATAATTGCAGATATCAATACGCAATATGGTCAGTATTTACCTCAATTATTAACTGAAAATTCCACCTATAATGAAATAAGCAAAGCCCTGGGTAGAGTAAATTCACAATTGAGCAAAAAATATGAGCTACAGGCAGCTGAAGAGAAGGCTGTTGAACTAAAGAAAAGACAAGTTGAGCTCGAGCAGGATTTAAAAAAGTTAGATGATGAAAAAATAGGTGTAGGATGGTTACAGGAACTTTCCGATAAATCTCAAAAAATAGTTGGAACTTTTACAGGTGCCAATTTTATTGCCAAGCAATTTGGGGTAGAAAAACAATATATTTCAGACCTTACAGATGAGCTGGAACAAACAGATTTAGCTTATAAATCAATAGAAGAAAGGATAAATAAAATACAAGCAGGTGTAAAAACCTATGATCATGAATCTCCGGTAACTAATCCGGAGATTACTCCAACTTTTACTCCAACAGGAAATAAAGAAGAGGCTGAGAAAGCTTCAAAAATTCTGGATGATTATCAAAAAAAATATGAGCAGGTCCGCCAGAAGATTCTTGAAATCAGAAAACAATTAAACCAGGATGAGCTTTCGGAGGAAGAAAAACAACGCCAGGCGATTACTGAAAAGTATGATGAGCAATTAAGTGTGGTTGATGGATTCATTCAGGAGATTGAAGCAGGTTCAGCAAAGCGTGGTAAGATCAGCGCCGAGGAATTGGATCTATTACAAAGATTCCATGACCAAAAATTGCAGCTTATCGAAACCGGTGAAAAGGAATTACTTGCTTTTGATGAAAAAATAGCCAAAGAACGGGAAAAACTGCAAAAGGAAAATGCAGCCAAATTGCTCCAGGAGCGACAAAAAGCACAAAAGCAAATTGATGAGCAATTGATGGACGAAAACACCCGGGAGGTAATGGCGGTCATCGATAAGTACAAAGAGTTGCTTGATTTGGCTGATAAGTATGGCATTGATACAGCTGGTCTGTACCAGAAGATGCATGAAGAAATCCGGGTTATTCAGGAAAATCTAAAGGGGGATGAAACCGATATCTTTGGCATGTCTCAGGAAGATTGGGAAAAACTTCGTGCCAATTTTGAGACGCTAAATACTTATGCAAACCAGGCCAGGGGATTAGCAGAAGCATATTTTAGTTTGCAATCACAAAGGGAACAGGCTGCACTTCAGGAGTTCGAGAATTCTAACGAAAAGAAAAAAGCCAGTCTTGATGACCGATTGAAGAGAGGTCTTATTTCACAAAAGAAATATGATAGTGAGGTTGAGCGACTTGATAAGGCCCTGGACATTGAGAAGAAAAAAATTGCCATTGCAGAAGCTGAGCGTAGCAAAAAAATCCGACGATTTGATACTATTATGAACACGGCAGCCGCCATAGTTGGGTTCCTTGCTAATCCTGGGGGCTTAGCAGGTGTAGCTTTATCTGTGGCTGCCGGAATAACAGGAGGTATTCAGTTGGCTGCCATTAATGAAGAGCCATTACCTCAATTTGCGAAAGGCGCACGGGTTAATAAACCTACGAAAGCAATCATTGGAGAAGCCGGCCCGGAAATTGTTTTGGCTTCAAAAATTGTGCAGAGTCCTAAATATGGACCTTTGGCTGATGATTTGGCAAGGATTCAGGAAGGAAAGCAACCGCGGTTCCTTAACAAACCATCGGTTCCAAACTTCAATGGTATGAAAGAAGCCATTGGACGAAGTGTGGTTAATTCTGTCACAAATAACACTGTAGTTAACCAGGTTGATAGTAAGGCAATGACATTGATGAAAGAAGAACTTACCGAAATGAAAAATTCGATTTTTGACATGGCAAAATCAGTCAAAAATTTGAAATATTTGAATGCCATTATTTCGAGCGATCAGATGACTGATTATAATGATGAAGAGGTTTTAAGAAAAAAATACAGTGGATTTTAATATATTTGTACTATGGTAGTTACAGGAAAATATAACGAATTGCTTAAGGAGAAAGCAATAAAAGAAGCAAGTGAAATTATTATTAGCTTGAAAAGTGGTGATATCAAAGAAGTTTATGAGAAAACTCAATTATCCTGGAGAAAAGAGAAAAGTCATTTTTTGGGATTGATAATATCAAAACCAAAATTAAATAATCTATAT
>JARGGF010000870.1 GCA_029210905.1 Bacteroidales bacterium
GTCCCTGAATTACTGAATGTTAAATACAAAATGTGTACGCCAGTATAAATAATGTTCATGAACGTACATGTTATTTGCATTTTTTTTTATATATTTGTTCTATTCTATATTCTTCCTTTTTCATAAAGTTACCGAATGAATATTGAATTTACCTTTCCTCAGCTCCCCCAAGCTGAGGATTTTTTTTTGAAAATAAATCAATCGAAACTATTACAGCCAACATTCCCCAGAATGGTACGGCAGCTTTGTCGGTATCGAGGTAATTGTTTAATAAGCCGTGTATAAAATAAGTAGTAAGTGATAAGAGACTGATTAAAACCAGAGTTTTGGCTGGTTTGTCAGAAATCCTGTTAAAAGCCGAAAACCCGCTTTGAAAACTAAAAAACAGAATAAGCAAAACTGCCAAAACACCCAAAACACCTTCTTCTGCCAAGGGCCCTATGTATTCGCTATGCGCATTTCCTCCTTCTGCAAAATTGGTACTTATTATAGTCTTGTCCCTGGCCATTTGAAATGGAGCATACTGAAACATATAGGTACCTGGTCCCCAGCCAAATACTGGCCGCTCTTCAAACATTTTTAAAGCAGAATTCCATCTATTGATCCGTTCCAGGTTAGAAGCATCTGTAGCAATATTAGACATAGAACGGATGTGCTCACTGAGTTCTGTGGAAGAGTCCTGTTTATTCTTAGAAAGTTTATCGATTATTACAGTACGGTATGAAAAAAGCAGTAAGACGGCAAGTGAACCAGCTACAATCAGATAACGCATTTTTATGCGAAGAAGCATCAATAAAAACAGCACAAAAGCCATTACAACACTAATCCAGGCGGCCCTGGTATAGGAGAGTACAATTGCAACCAAATACAATGCAAGAACACCAAATAACAAGAGTTTGAGCAATGGCTGGCGTTTGACAAGAAAAATTAAACCTGCTAAAACAGGCAGGTACATAGCCAAGATAGCCCCATATGAAGTATGATCGTTATAAAAAGGTTTCATTACAAAATGAGCAGCATTTTTATCAAACAAGCCAAAAGAAAGATGCTTGTTTATTGAGTATATAATTACAAAAGAAAATGCAATGATATACAAGGCATAAAAAAGATAAATCCTTTTAATTTTTTTAAACAATATGAGCGGGAAAAAATATAACGTTACAACAAACCACCCCTGTGCTATCAAATGTTTGAACGAAACCAAAGGCATAGAACTTGTTATGCTCGTGACAAACATCCAGAAAAGATAAAATAGAATGGCCAGGCTTACAGGGTGAGTAAACAAATGTATGTCAACTGATTTAGTTTTAAGGAATTTAAAAATCAGAATAAATAACAGCAGGATCATTAGTAATTCTGAAGGCAAAGATAAATTAATTGGTATTTGAGGAAATATCCACTGCAGACCAATTGATAGCGGAGTAAGGTATACTATAAAATAATAAATCTTCTCATATCCATACAAACTATAATAAAGTAAAAGCGGAGCAAAACAAAGCAAAATTGCGTGAGGCAGGTCGTAATATAATGCCAATATTATCACCAGGATGTATATACCCACGCCGATAAAATAGCCGGGAGAGATGGATTTTCCAAACCATGTATGCCAGTTATTACCCAAGATTATCTTCCTGATTTTCGCTGATTGACAGCTCTTTTCTTACTGATACAATTTTTTCAAGTAACAGAAGCAGAAAAAATGCAAAAACAAAAGTAGAGATTGTAGACAACACTACAATAAGCCAACGCACAGGATAAGCTTTCTTCTCAGAGACCTGTGCCGGGTTAACAATATACTTATGCGGTAAATCATTATAAGCATCCACCTGCGCTTCGTTATACTTGGATTTTAAAAGACTAAGTTGTTTAATCTCTTCATCATGCTGTTTTAATAATGAATTATAAAGCCCCTGGTTTTTAACCAATGATAATGAATCTTCTAATTTGTTAACAAATTCCTGCTGGTTTTTATAAACTCTGTGCACAATTTCAAGTGCTTTAAATGCCCTGTCTTTTTGAATTTTATTATAAACAGAATCGAGCAGTGCTGCTATTTCATTTGCAATAGCGGCAGCTACTTCAGGATCCGTATCAAGCACTTTAATTTCAATGGCCTGAAACTCAGTTTTCCTGACTGAAATATTATCCATATATTCATTTAATAATTCTGTCTTTTTATATTTTGAATCAGGATCAATCTGATAATGAGACAATAAATCATATTTCTGAATAATACTTGCTTTAATTTCGTCTGATTGTAAAATTTGCAATAATTGCTCCGTTTCTTCTTCTTCGCCGAATTTTAGAACATCTTTTGGCGCCCTTGACATATCTGTAAGCAGTGCTTTTGATACCGAACTTGTAGATGCCGGAAAAATAACTACCGAAGACTTAAATTTTGGCGTGATAACCAATGATATAATTATGGATGTTATAGCACCTAATAATGTCATTACTATCAATGCCTTGTAATTTCGAATCAGAAATTTTAATAAATCTACACTTGAATATGTTTGTTCTTGTTCGTACATCTTCTTGTATATATGTTGATTAGCTGCTAAATTAGTAATTGGTTATTCAATATCGTTTAGTTAAGAGTTGTGCTTTTAAAAGCTGGTCATTAGTCACTTGTTATTGGTCATTAGTTCAGGCTTTAATGACCAATTTCCAATGACTAATGACCGTGTTAAATTATAGCAATGAGCTTAACTAAACGACATTGAATTAGAAATTAGAACTTAGCAGATAGAAGTTAGAAGTTAGATATTAGTTATTAGTTATTGGAAATTTTTTAAATATAACCCTTTGTATATCTGATTAAAAAAAACTAGTTGCTTAGCCTTCAACTTCCGAAAATGAGGGCATTTAG
>JARGGF010000871.1 GCA_029210905.1 Bacteroidales bacterium
ATATATACACACTTAAAAATAAAGATTTTGTTGGCCGGGAATATGAGGAATTTGTCAATACCTGCAAAAATGCCGGGATAGAATGGATGAATGAAACACGGTTTTCTGTTGAGGAATATCAAAAGTTATATCAAAACAATATTGAAAGGGCAGTATTAGACAATTTTGCTTCCGGGAAAAAAGTAGTTCTTGAAACTAAACCTAAAAAATATGCTGATGAAAACCCTTTAGCGCTTACTGATGGTGTGTTTGGCGGAGGAAGTTTTTATTCAGACTGGTTGGGCTTTGAAGGAAATGATTTCATTGCCGTAATCGATTTGAATGAGTCAATGGATGTACAACAAATATCAATAAATTTTCTGCAGGTTGTTAATCATATCGTGTTTTTACCACTTAAGGTAACTTACTATTATTCAAATGATGCCAAAAACTTTTTTAAGCTGGGTAGTATTATTAATCCCAAACCATTGACTGAAAAAAGCAAAATTAATGACACTCAAAATTTCGAGATAAATTTCAATAAAGTTAATGCAAGATACATAAAAGTGCATGCGGAAAACATGAAAACCCCTCCTGCGTGGCATCATGGTACAGGGCTTCCTTCATGGATATTTGCCGATGAGATAATAGTAAATTAAAACGACCATTATGAAAAACATCATCCTAATTACAATTTTCATTATAACTTCTTCATATTTATATAGCCAAAAAGCTAAATATCCTTACCAAAATAGCAAGCTCCCAATAGAGAGCAGAGTTCAGGATCTGCTTGACAGAATGAGTTTAGAGGAAAAAGTCCGTCAAATGGATATGTACAGAGGCGAAGATTTTAAAGAAGGCGAGAATTTCTCCAGTGAAAACGTTTTAAAATTTACTGGAGATTTGGGGGTTGGAGCAATTCATGACGTTTACCCTCGTTCAGCAAAGATGATTAATGATTTGCAAAAACATGTAATAACTCATAACAGATGGGGAATTCCCGCACTTATCATGTGCGAAATGTTGCATGGGTATATCGATGATGGTTCAACGGCATTTCCTATGAATATAGGCTTGGGTGCTATGTGGGACACCGAAGTTATGACAAAAATTGGCGAAGTTATTGGTACTGAAGCCCGTGCACATGGTGTACATTATGGTCTTGGTCCGGTTTTAGGAGTAGGAAGAGAACCTCGTTGGGGAAGAGTCGCCGAAACATTCAGCGAAGATGCTTATCTGGCAGGCGAAACAGGCCTGGCTATGATTAAAGGGATGCAAGGCAATGATTTAACAGCTGATAATACAATTATTGCAGAGCCTAAGCACTTTGCTGTACATAGTTATCCACAGGGTGGGGCTAACTCATCGCCAGTAATTGTAGGCGAAAGAACTGCCCGTGAAGATTTTCTGCCCGTATTTCAAAAAGCTTATACTAAAGGAGGTGCTTTAGGTGCTATGTGCGCCTACTCTGAAATTGATGGCATACCATGTGCTGCAAATAAGTGGCTACTAACTGATGTGTTAAGAAAAGAATGGGGGTTTAAAGGAATTGTAATATCCGATTTGGGCGCTATAAAGTACTTACAAACAACTCATTATGTTGCCAATTCTCCAAAAGATGCCATTCTTCGGGCAATTTCAGCCGGAGTGGATATGCAGTTCTATGACTTTACTAATGAGTTTTGGCAAAAAACCATTTTAGAGCTTGTTAAAGAAGGTAAACTTTCGGAAAAAGACATTGACAGGGCTTGTGGCGGGGTATTAAGGCTTAAGTTTAGTTTAGGGTTATTCGAGAATCCTTATACAAACGAAAATCTACTAAAAGAACGATTTCATTCACCTGAAAATCAAGCGGTAGCATTAGAAGCTGCCAAAAAATCAATTTGTTTGCTGAAAAATGATAAAAACCTGTTGCCTTTAAAGAAAGACCTTAAAACAATTGCAGTTATCGGCCCTAATGCTGATAAAACAAGGTTGGGTGGCTATTCAGTAAGAAATAAAAAAGCGGTTACAATTCTTGAGGGCATAAAGCAGTTGGTAGGCGAAAAAACAACTATTCTTTATGAGGAAGGCGTGCCCTTAATAATTAAAGGACAGGCTGTTACGTCAAATTGTTTATTGACACCTGATGAAAAACAAAATGGCTTAAAAGGAGAATATTTTAACAATGGAAATCTTGAGGGTGAGCCAGTTCTTACCCGCATTGATGATAATCTGGAATTTGACTGGCCCTGGTCTCCCGGAACAGGCGTAAATGATGATAATTTTTCCATCCGCTGGACCGGTTATTTAAAACCCGAACAATCATTTAATGGATGGATTGGGCTTAGTTCTGATGATGGAATAAGAATGTGGTTGGATGATAAATTAATCATAGATCACTGGAAACAAGGGAGTACCAATATTGTTACCTTCCCTATGAATTTTATTGAAGGAAAGAAATATAAAATCAGAATTGAAATGTGGGAAGGTGGATGGGGTGCCAGGGCCCACCTGCGCTGGAATCCACGAAAAGTCGATTTTCAGCCTGCCATAGAAGTTGCCCAAAAGGCAGATGTTGCTATTGTTGTGGTTGGTGAATCCAACGAATTGGTTGAAGAGAATAGGGATGTTTCTTCACTTGATCTTTATGGCAAACAAACCGAATTGATTCAGGCAATTTATAATACTGGAACTCCGGTTGTGTGTGTTCTTTTAAACGGAAGGCCCTTGTCAATCAATTGGATAGATGAAAATATTCCTTCTATTTTGGAAGCCTGGTTTCCTGGAGAAGCTGGTGGTACTGCCGTTGCCGATGTGTTATTTGGCAATTATAATCCTGCCGGAAGGTTGCCTATTTCATTTCCCAGATCTGTTGGCCAGTTACCAATATATTACAATCAGAAACCT
>JARGGF010000872.1 GCA_029210905.1 Bacteroidales bacterium
TATTCCTTTACACTGTTGCAATTAACCATTGCCTCTACTACTTTGGGGTCAAAAAGAAGTTTTCCTGCAATTTTTATGTTCACACTATTACAATATTCTTCAATTTGGTTTGCCATATCCACATTCAGGTCATATTTATTAATAATCACCCATGTTTTTAAATTAAATTTTGTACATATTTCCAGCGTTCTTATTAAATCGTTCCTTCCCGAAATGGTTGGTTCGGTTACCACAACAACTTGGTCAACTCCTGAAATTGTTGAAATTACAGGACAACCAATTCCTGGAGGTCCGTCAATAATAATTGTTTCAATTTTTTCGTCTTTGGCTATTTTTTTAGCTTTATCACGAACGATGTTCACAAGTTTTCCTGAATTTTCTTCACCAGGTGCAAGACGACCATATACCATTCTACCATTACGAAATTTACCTGCATACATGCGGCTCTTATCACTGTCAATCATTGTAATGGCTTCAGCGGGGCATATTCGCGAACATAGTTTACATCCATCGCAGGCTGTTTCTGAAATAATTACTTTATCATTCAAAGTTGAAATGGCGCCAAAACGGCAATAACTTTCACACAAACCACAATTAGTGCAGATGGAATAGTTAATTTTTGCAGTTTGTCCACCGATATAAACTTGCTCTTCATCGTGGGTAGGATTAAAAAGAAGGTATAAATTAGCGGCATCCACATCACAATCGGCTAAAACTACTTTTTCTGACAGGGTTGCAAAGGCAGCACTTATGCTACTTTTACCGGTTCCGCCTTTTCCGCTAATTACTGCTATTTCCATATTCTTCAACTATTGAATTAAACATTGATAGGAATTTTGCTTTCCATTCGGGCTGGTATTCGGCAATCAATTCTCCTTTTGAATAATTTGAGGCAATGGTTTTATCAAAGGATATTTTCATTAATAGCGGAATATTTTCCTGCATCAGATAATCATAAACTCCTTTATCACCCAATCCTTCACGGTTAATGATTACACCATAGTTCTTATTTAAGCTTTTCAGCGTTTCCACAGATTGTTTTAAATCGCTCAGGCCAAAAGGTGTAGGTTCTGTAACCAGTACAACATAATCAGCAGCATCAACAGTCTGAATAAAAGGGCATGAAGTACCCGGAGGTGAGTCCAATAAAATAATTCCATCATTTCCAGCTTCTTTAATAGCTTCTTTAATAACTGAAACCGGTGAATAAACACCTACTTTCATTTTAGCTTCAATGATGGTAGCCTCTTTATTGCTAAAAAAGTTAACAGTTCCCAATGAAACGTCTTTTTCGCTGATGGCATTATCGGTACAGGCAACTGAACAGGCTCCGCATCCATGGCATAAATCTTCGATTACTTTAATGATTTTAGCCGGAGGTAAAATAAAAATTGCATTGTAATTACAATATTCGTGACATTTTCCGCAAAACGTACATTTGCTTTCATCTATTACAGGCACTTTTTGGGTTACATCAACAGATTTCAATAGCTCTCCGTTAAAAAAAACCATATCATTAGGTTCTTCCGCATCACAATCAACCAAAACTGTTTGGTAATTCAGCTGTTGAAGCACATAAAACAAATTGGTGGCAACCAACGTTTTTCCTGTCCCTCCTTTTCCGCTGGCAATGGCAATTTTTATATTTACAGGTTTAATCATAGCTTAAACTTGTCCTTTCATCGCATAAGGTATTTTGAATACTCTTTTTTAAAAAATCAGTATTCCAGGTATTTAACTTGTTGTGTGTAGTCAAATATTTTTGTGGAATAGGATGTGTACCAAAAATGACTTTCATCCCATATTTCGCAGTAATAAATTTTTCAAAATGCTCCATATAAGGGCAGGGAGGATAACCCACCAAAAATCCGGTTGCAAAATGAACATGACTTACCCCGTTTTTTTTCATCTCTTCGGGTGCATATTCGATATTTCCTCCTGGGCATCCACCACAAGTTGTGTAAGCTGCAAGTTCTACCTCTTTATCCTTATATATTTCAAAAGCGCCTTCTTTGTTTTGGAGCGCTCTAAAACACTTTCCACCTGCACATGTATGATAACGATCGCAGATGATAATTCCAATTTTAATTTTTCCCATTTTGGCTATTCTTTTTGATTATAAACTAAAAAACTTCCTTTTTCAACTCCCAGAATTTCAGCAATAACATCACACTTTGCCATTAGCAGAAAAAATATTCTTGAATCTTTTTGCTGCATTAAACCTTCAAAATTCCCTTGTCCTTTTGAGATAATAAGGTCTGCAGAATTATAAATTTCAAGAAATTCTTTGCGGCATTTATGCAAAACAGTTGAAGGGGCATCGTATCCATTTGAAATTACTTCAGCAACCAACTCCATTCCAACCTCTTTTGCATCTTCCATAGTAGCATCATTCAACACGGGAGCGCCTTTAACTGCATAAGTAATGTTATGATGCATCAGGATTTCAATAAATAACTTATCAAAAACAATCTCCCTTGCATTATCGCCCAAGTACAAAATTTTTTTTGCCTCCTTTATCCTGTACTTAAGAAGTGTTGAATGGTCAATGGCAAGAGAAGCTTTAAGAACAGCATTTATTGTCTCATGTACATTGAAGCTGTTATTTGCTCCATAATCCATAATATTTCCGGCTATAGCAAGCCGTAATGCCAAATCAAACGGGTCAGTTGATGAAAGTATTTTCGGTTTCCATTCCGTGTATAAGTCTAAAGCAATAATGTTACTAATTTCTTTTTCGTCTGAAAAAGGGTCGGAAATATTAATAATTTGACAAAACCTGTTATTTAAGATTCTTTGTATTTCAGGAGTTGAAAGATATTTGTCTTTAATTATTGTCTCCTGGAAAAAGGATAAGAATTTTTCCCT
>JARGGF010000873.1 GCA_029210905.1 Bacteroidales bacterium
AAAACAGCTTGGACTAGTAGCCCAGGAAGTTGAAAAAATATTACCAGAGCTGGTTTCGACTTCTCCTAATGGATATAAGGCAATTGACTATAGCAAATTGACACCGGTTTTAGTGGAGGCTATTAAAGAACAAAACACAATAATATTGAATTTACATGATCGTATTGATAAACTTGAAAAATCAAATACTAAAATGAGCAGCGACTTAGAAGAAATGCAACAATTAAAGGCTGATATCCTGGAATTGAAGCAACTTATAAAAGATAAAAATGATAAATAGAATATAAATCCATAGCTATGAATATAATTAAAAATACTTTGGCGATCAGTTTTGTAATTTTTACTTTAAATATAAACGCGCAAGAATTGATCATAAACGACGCAGCCACTTTGGAAATTGATCCTTCGGCTAGATTGATCCTTTCAAATGGAATGAGCCTTGTTAACCATTCTTCATTGGGAAACCTAAATGGGACATTTGTATTCAAAGGAACCTTACCTCAAAAAATTTATGGTTCACAACCAGTAACTTTTGCAGCCCTGAATATCGAGGAGGGGGCTTTTGTTGACCTAAACAATAATGTTAATGTAAGTGGTGAATTAAACCTAAATCTTGGGATAGTTAATTTACTGGATCATAACCTTAGAATAGGCGATGGCGCTGTTATAAATGGCACATATTCTGATCAATCCATGATTTCAGCTGATGGGGCAGGAAAACTTGAATATGAAATTAGTGCGAACGGGACTTATTTTTACCCGGTTGGTGATACATCTGGCATTGATGATTATTCGCCTGCAACGCTTACATTTAATTCAGGAACTTATACGAATGCGGTTGTAGGTATCAATTTAAAAAACATGAAACATCCAAACAACTCTAGTTCAACGGATTATTTAAACAGATATTGGACGGTCTCAGATGTTGGTCTGACTGATATTGATTGTGATGTTATATTTGGTTATACCAATGAAGATATTGTAGGTACAGAATCAAATATGTATGGTGGACAATGGGATGGTACCTATTGGACTGCTCTTGACCAGGTTTCTTTATATTCAGTAACGGGAACAGTTCAGTCATTTTCCGATTTTACTGCTGGTGAACTTGCTATATTAAGTGTTGAGGAGAAAACAGCAGATGCACTCAATATTATAGTAAATGGGAAAAATATTATAATGCAAACTGAGCCTGGCTTTCCAATAGATAAAATTGAGGTATTTAATAAACTGGGGCAACATATTTTTACTAAAATACCTGCAAATGCTCTTTATTTTGAATTTAGTTTGAATGAGCAGCCTGATTTTTACCTGTTAAGGCTTTCATCTGACGAAAAAAGCATTACTAAAAAGATTTATATTTGGTAAAAAATACTATTAAATTTGTATACTTAAATAGCCGGCAACAAAATTGTCGGCTATTTAAGTATGGGATATTTATTAATTTTATAAATTGTAGTCGAAACTAAATCATTATATTTACAGTATTTAAATTAAAACCTAAATCTATGCTGTTGATTATTAAAATAGTTGGAAAGTATATTCATTCAGCACTTTCACTTTTACTAATTCTTATTATAACATTAATCTCTCCTAGTTATTTTCAGGCTCAGGTAAATAAAAATGGCTTGCCAATAATTAGAAATTATTCTGCAGAAGAGTATAATGCACATTCTCAGAACTGGTCAATTATAAAGGATAAGAGAGGGGTGATGTATTTTGGCAATAATTTTGGCTTATTGGAATTTAATGGAGCCAAATGGGAGGTATTTGATAATCCTAATAGTGCAGCCCTCTACTCACTTGCAGTGGATGATTCAGGACAAATTTATTATGGTGCAGATGGCGATTTTGGAATGATGGTGCCCGATTCAATTGGGGAGCTTGATTTTTTTTCAATTTATAAAGTCTATAATGGCGGAGATGCTGATTTTAATGCAATCAGAGGAGTGCATGTTGCAAAAGATCATATTCTGTTCAGAAGTCCTGAAAAGATATTTGCTTGCAAAATTCCAATAGATACTAAAAATAAAACTCGGATCAAAGAAAATATTTTCGAGCTTATTCCAGAAACTTCCTTCCACAAAT
The DNA here is from genome assembly GCA_029210905.1 of Bacteroidales bacterium. Classification (GTDB taxonomy): domain Bacteria; phylum Bacteroidota; class Bacteroidia; order Bacteroidales; family NBLH01; genus NBLH01. The sequence goes on from JARGGF010000873.1 coordinate 2,089, forward strand.
CATTTACTGTAGGCAAAGATTTCTATGTCAAAGAAATTGGAAAAGGACTTTTAAAATTTAATGATAACAAACTTGAGCTGATCAAAGGAAGCGAAATATTTGCAAATGAACGCATTTATATGATGCTTGCCTACGGGGAAAATAAAATATTGATTGGCTCCCGAGAGAGTGGATTGTATATTTATGATCCTGAAAATGAAGAAAATTCATTTAAAGAATTTAAGTGTGATGCTAATGATTTAATAATTGAAAGTAGTATTTATGATGGTGTAAACTTACCTGGTGATCGATTTGCAATTACAACATTATACAATGGCGTTATTGTAATAAATTCACAAGGAGAGATTATTGAGCATCTTACTTTTGAACACGGTATTAATGATCCTACAGTACTTTCTGTTTACTATGATGATTTATCATCAAATCTCTGGTTTTCAACAAATGAAAGTGGTATTTATAAAGCCGCACTTGGCAATCCTTTTAGGGAATGGAACAGGGACAATGGACTATACGGTGTGGTGTCTGATATTATTAGGATCGATAATATAATATATGTTTCTACCAGCTATGGTGTTTTTTATCTTGATGAAAATGAAGAAGGATTCTCAACTTTTAAGCCACTGGATAAACTAAAAAACGAATCATGGGATTTGGAAGTTTTTAAAAAAAAGAATGGCGAAGAGGTTTTACTTGTAGGTACAAATATTGGAATTTATGAGGTAAATGGAAACAATGTAAAACTCATAATGGATAATAGTTTTGTGTATAAAATTACCAAG
>JARGGF010000874.1 GCA_029210905.1 Bacteroidales bacterium
ATTTATTATTTGAGAAGAAGCGAAGGTTTCTTTTTGTAGTTATGGAAAACTAATAAGACAATAATTAATTGATAAAATGATTGATAACTACGAAGTCTTTTTACGTAAAATTGTTTTTTTATTTCTTTTTGGACGATATTTTACCTTTTTAGTTTTGTTTTGTTCCAACCGATCCTCCAGGCTCACCTGCTTTTCTGAATTAGTAAAGCCAAAAAAAACTTTTTCTTGTTCATCCAGCAATTGGGGTTTTATGCCTTTTTTATTTAATTGGATGATTTCTTTGGCCCTTTCAAGTGGCACTGGAATCAGGTCTGTTGATGTTGCCGAGCTATAACTATACCAGATAATTTTTTTAAGCAGTTCCTTTTTTCGGGGATAAGCAATTCCTTTATTTGTCTCAAGCTCGAGTAAAATATCCGGAAAATCGCTATGGGCCTCTATATACTGATCAAGTTCGTACATCAGGCAACATTTTAATTTACCACATTGGCCGGTAAGTTTTTGAGCATTGTGTGGAAGTTCCTGTACGCGTGCTGCTTGTGTAGAAACGGAGTCGAAACTATTCCGCCACGAAGAGCAGCAAAGTTCCCTTCCACAACTACCCATTCCTCCTATCAATGCTGATTCCTGTCTGGCTCCGATTTGTTTCATTTCAATTCTAACGCTGAATTCCTGTGCATAAAGCTTAATCAATTCGCGGTAGTCAATACGCCCATCGGCAATGTAATAAAAAGTAGCCTTACTTCCATCTCCCTGAAACTCGACATCACTTATTTTCATCTCAAGTTCAAGAGATTGAGCCAGTTGCCGGGCTTTAACCATTACAGGTTTTTCTCTAAAACGGGCCTTCGTTAATTTTTCAATATCAAATTTGCTGGCCATCCGATAAATAATTTTTTCTGGCTTTTGCATATTTTCTTTTCTTTTTAACTGAAGTTCAGCCATCTTACCTGTAAGGGTTACCATACCCACACCATGACCATGATCACACTGAACAGCAACATAATCGCCACGTTTAATATTAATTTCATTTTGATTAATGTAAAAATCTTTCCGGTTGTTTTTAAAACTAATTTCTACCAATAATGATTCATTTGCTGACACAGGAATATCCTTTAACCAGTCGTAAGGGCTTTGTTTACTATATTCACTTTCAATTAATTCGGTAGTAGTTATATCTGAAAATCCCTTTGAGGGACAATTTGTACAGCTCATAATTTTTTTGTATTAATTCCAGACAAAAGTAAAAAAGGGGATATAATCAAAAACCAATAAACTGTGATAGTTCATTTCACTTATGTTAATAATTTGTAATATTTGCTGTTTTTATAGTATTTACGGGATGTTTGCTAATTTGTAGAAAAAATTTATTACTAAACTATAAATGATTAATTAGTCGCAAAAAATTCAATTATTACAAATAAAAAACCTGGGCTGATAGCGCCCAGGAAATATGATCTGGTTTAGCAAACGAACTGATTTGCAAAAAGAGAAGGGGGTTAAGTGTTTGTTTTGCTGATAGTTTTTAATCTTTTACGCACCTTACAGAAACTCCCAGCGATTTTTCATTTCCAAATCTGTTAATAGTTGTATAATCATGGGCAATGTGGCGAACCCAGCCTCCATGTGGTGCCCATTGGGTTGCTACACACCAGTTTCCCTTATGCGGAGCTCCAACGAAATTACCAGTGACTCCACTTCTATATCCTCCTGGAAGGGCCATGAAACCTGAAATTCCAAAATTTGAATTTGCTTCCAATACCCCATTTGACCAAATATCTGCATTTCCTGCTAACTGGCTCCCCTGGTCAGTCCCTCTTGTCCAGCCCATTGCATCAGCATCTGCCTGACTCATTCCAAGAGCCATTTCCATTTCTTTCCATTCTGCATCACTTGGAACATGCCATCCCGTGGGACAAACACCCTGAACTCCGCTTGGGTTTAAATTACTACTTGAAGATCCATTCATTGCAGCAGCCCATGTATATAAATTACCATACAGCGCACTATAGGCAATATTATTGTTATAGTAGCAATAGCCTTTATCGGTATTATTATCGCTCAAATTTGCCCAGGCTGCTTTATCAGTTATCATTGGTATGGACGTGCCATTTGCATAGTGACCCACCTTTAGGTTTTCTGCCATCCAGACCTGTGATCCTATTTGAACTGTATTATATATATTGCCATCTATATCTGCAACTGTTAATCCCTCTTTCTTTTTTAACACTACTACCAATGGCAGATTATCGTCCTCATTTAAATACATTTTTAGTTCATTGATTGGAAAATAATGTGAATAAACATTATAACCTGGTTTATCAACAATAAGAGTGTATCCACTCATTCCGTCTTTTATCGTTACTACATTATTTAAAATAGCATCAAGATCCTGAACATACAAATAGGTAAAGCGACTAACCATTAATTTGCCTGAGAGGATTTCACCATTCTTATCATCCAGTAATGCTATCAGAAAATCAAAGGTTCTAACTTCAATTATAGGGAATTCGACCAGACCAAAATCTGTGGGTGTTTTATTTTCTGTACTTAGCACTTCAACACTTATGTTAGTTACAACATTTTTCACTACAGAAAAATGGACAGGCAGAGGTTGATTTACATTTTGGGCCTCAAGTGAACCAGTTATTGGAGCAGCAAAGATTGTATTTCCGCTTGCATCCAATAATAAAAACTCAGTTAACTTATAATCACCGGTTTGAATTATCAACTTCTGGGTGTAGTAAAAACCATTCATATGTTGAATATTAATTTCTGACGAGCTATAACTTGTTGGACTTCCATCCTCATGCTGAATGGTCAAAATAATTTTATCAACATTGCTAAGCTGATAATCAA
>JARGGF010000875.1 GCA_029210905.1 Bacteroidales bacterium
CAAAAAAAGTGCATACTTTTTTAAATATGCACTAATTTCTTACTGCATTATTCAATTAACTTTTGCTGTTTCGCCATTCAAACTATAAGAATCTGGTACAAACTTTATCCCCGAACCTTAGTTTTTGAGCTTTAGCCAGATTTGAATAATGTATTTTTAAAACTACCTTATTTACCAGACCAACCTGCAAGTCGCGCCCAAAGCCACCATGCAGCATAGGCTTTCATATTTGCATTTATTGGCTGGGTATGTGAAGCACTGCATTGGTACCAATCTTCATCAAGCTGATGAGCATTTTGCCAATCAACGGCCCAGTTTTTATCTCTTGAACCATCTCCGTTGCTATCATAATTGCATTCATCATTGGCTGATTTATTTAGAAAATAATTTCCATCCGGATCATAGGATTCAATATCGGCAAAATCATACAAAATTTTCTTATTATCATTACAAAACTTACGGATCTGCTCATTTCTGATATGCAAATTTCCATCAATCCCGTTTCCATCCAAATGTCCTGTCATATAAACAAAACTGATATTAGGAAAATCATTTTCCAGACCTTGCATTAAATTTAGATAAGTATTAATGTCTTCTTCGGTTGCTGTACTTACCTCGCCACACCATGACCAAATAATTACATTTACATCCTCATTTTCAGCCAAATAATCTCTGGTAAGTGTCGCCCAGGTAGTTCTGTCAGGAGCACCTAAATCGCCAGACATAGCATAATCATCAATATCAAGTTGATTATCTGACGGACCATCATTCCATAAATATGGAGTTCCTTTCCATTCTTCCAGGCCAGACATTCCAGTAATTAACTGACTTCCATGAGAAGTATGCTGATAGGCTATGTGCAATTTAGTTTTGGCGGAATCAATCCAATTCGATGGAATTTTGTTTAAGTCGATATTGTTATGATCTATTATAAGCAATCCTTGATTACCTGGCCCAACAATTTCAGGTGAGGCGCCATCATCCTTTTTGCAGGAATTAAACAATATGAGCGATAAAAAAATCACAATTACTTTTAAAAATAGTGTTTTCATAGTATTAATTTTTTGGGTTTATTAAATAACGATTAAGACATTAATTATAGTGTTGTATTTATAGATATATTATTAATTAATTTTAACAACTGCAACTTTTACAGTTGCGTTAAAAAATTTACATTTGCAGTTAGCTTAAAACTATAGACTTATAATAGATGACAGATGTTGCTTTAATACATAAGAAACTTGTTAATACACTTTTGCGGTATCAGAATGGTGAAGTATCTGAAACCATGACAAGGATGGGACTGGTTTACCCTGTAAATTATGGCTTATCTGTAATACAAATAGATAAAATTGCCCAGGAAACAGGGAAAAATAACGAATTGGCAATTTACCTGTGGCAGCAAGAAGAACGAGAATCAAAATTATTATCGTTACGAATTGCAGACACAGAAAGTATTGACTATATGCTGGTTAGCATGTTCATTAAAGGAATATTAAATATTGAATTGGCAGAACAGGCAGCTCTTCATCTTTTTATTAGATTAAAAAATAAATTTGATATTGCAACGGAGTTATTGAAACAAAAAAATAAATTCGCCAAACTTTCGGGATATATTCTGGTTTCGAAACTGGTGCATGAATCTGAAAACGATAATGATTATATTTATCTGTTGAATGAGATTTTTAAAGATTTACCTTCTGACAATGCTATTTATTTGAGAAGGGGACTTGCCGGTGCTTTACTAAAAATCGGATTAAGAAATGATTATTTGAAAACAAAAGTTCTTCAACAAATTGAGAGCCTGGCCGAAAATGAGCCTTCTCTTTCAAAATATCTGGAACAGGAAGTGAATCAATTTTTATTAATAACAAACTAAAAACTTAATAAATATGAGAATAGGAAAATCATCAAACCCAACTCTTGGCAAAAATGCACTTACGAGAGTTTATAATGTGGCAGATTCGGGTCAAATGACCATAAATGGAACTGTAAACAAAATGATAATTTCATTGCTCTTAGTGGCCACAGCTGGCTATTTTAGCTGGAATTATGTGGCTGAGGGAGGAAATAGTTCATTGATGTATGCAGGTGCTATTGGCGGTTTTGTTGTTGCCATGGTTACTATTTTTAAAGCTGAGTGGGCAAATTATACAACACCTATCTACGCTATATTAGAAGGAATATTCCTGGGTGCCATTTCAGCCTTTTTTAATGCCATGATTCCCGGTATCGTATTTCAGGCCGTAGCATTAACAATGGGTGTAGCATTTGCAATGCTTTTTGCATACAAATCGGGCCTTATTAAGGCTTCGTCTAAATTTAAGAGAGGAGTGGTTGCAGCCACCGGCGGAATTTTTATCTTCTACATGATTAGCCTGATAGGAAGCTTTTTTGGCGGAGGCATCTCTTTAGCCTCAATGGGTTTGTTAGGCATTGGAATTCAATTATTTATTGTAGTAATTGCAGCCCTAAACCTAATTCTTGATTTTGACATGATTGAACGCATCTCATCAAATGGCGCACCAAAGGTAATGGAATGGTACGGTGCATTTAGCCTTATGGTTACTTTGGTTTGGCTATATCTTGAAATCTTGAAGTTACTTGCTTTATTAGCAAATAGAAATTAATTATAATTTGCCGGATATTTACTTCCGGCATTTTTTTTACGCAGCAATAACAAATACAAAACTGACTTTTTGCACTAATTTATAAAAGTATAAGGAATATATTTGCAACAGGAAAGGAGAATTTTATTAAAATGGAATCACTAGAAAAATATTTCGAGAAATTTAGGAAAAATATTGTTGGTATTGATGCTGCTTTTAAATCACCTTATGGCATTCAAAAAATAATC
>JARGGF010000876.1 GCA_029210905.1 Bacteroidales bacterium
GTTTTATTTTACCATTCCATACAAACCTGTAAATGAACCTGAACGTAATATTAATTCCACAATAATAAAAAGTAACAAAAAAACCTTACTGGTTGCTGAAGACGAAGAATATAATTTTCTGCTGATTGAAGAATTGTTAATCGATTTGGACTATTTGCTGATTCATGCAAAAAATGGACAAGAAGCCATTGATATTTGTGAGGCAAACCCTTCTGTTGAACTGGTGTTAATGGATATTAAAATGCCGGTCTTGTCAGGCGATATTGCAGCAAAAAAAATAAAAGAAATCCGACCAGGTTTACCAATAATAGCACAGTCAGCATACGGTCTTGAACATGAGATAAAAAAATACAGCGGTATCTTTGATGATTATGTAACCAAACCTTTCGATGAGGATCAATTGATTTCGAAAATCAACCAATATATGCTGAAATAAAAGCGGTATATTAGTATATTTGTTTATCAACATAGCCTCCCTTTAATATACAAATTAAACCAATATACAAATACACAAATAACCAATACTCAAATAACCAATACACAAATAACCACTATACAAATAACCAATACACAAATAACCACTATACAAATAACCAATACACAAATAACCACTATACAAATAACCAATATACAAATAACACCAGCCTAATATGATACCTGCAATGTATTGTTAGTCTTTAAATTTACTTCTTTTATTTTTTAATCCTCACATAGATATGTTTGATATGAGTTTTTTTCACTCCTCTTTCATCAACAATAAAATGTTCTGTTAATGATTTTATTAGTGGAGTTAATTTAGAAAAACCATAATTACGTGGATCAAAATCGGGTTTCTTTTTTATAATTAATGCACCTACTTCAGCTAAAAATGCCCATCCAGTATCGTCAGCAATATCTTCAACCGAAGCTTTTATTAATTGAATAAACTTGCTGTCAATAGTGTCAACCTCTGTAGTGGTTGAAGGCGCAGGGGTACTTGTTGTAGCAGCCGTTTTCTTTGTAAGTACCTTATTCCCAATTATTTCTATATAGATAAACTTATCACAAGCAACGATAAATGGTTTTGGGGTTTTCTTTTCGCCAATGCCAATTACCTGCATACCTGACTCCCTGATACGGGTAGCAAGCCGGGTAAAATCACTATCGCTTGAAACAAGGCAAAAGCCGTCTACTTTTTCGCTGTGTAAAATATCCATAGCATCAATAATCATGGCCGAATCGGTGGCATTTTTACCAGTTGTATAGCTATATTGCTGAATGGGAGTTATTGCATGTTCAAGTAATGCAGGTTTCCACCCTGAAACAGTAGGCTTGGTCCAATCGCCATAAATTCTTTTTATTGTAGGGATTCCGTATTTGGCAATTTCATCAAGCATGCCTTTGATATTTGAATAAGGGATGTTATCTGCATCAATAAGTACAGCAAATTTGAGGTCGTGTTTTTCTATCATTGAGGTATTTTTATCCTGGTTATTTGATTTATGTGTTGTTTAAAGATTTTACCATATTTAACAAAGATACTAAGAGTTTAGGGATATGTTGATATACTCTCAATTACAATTACCCAAAGCCTTATTTGGAGTTAGATTGTTCGCGTATAAGCTAATATGTATAAAATAATGTAAATTAGAAGAAAAAGTTTTGTATATTTAGCGTTGGATTAAACTGCAAAAATACAACCAACTACTGCATAGTATGAACTGCAAAGTTTTCGATTCTATGAAAACCTAAATCATGAATAGCTTTAAAATTATCAGTTTATAATCTGCCATAATGATCAATAACATCATAAAGAGTGAGGAATTTAAGTTAAATATTTTCAATTTGAATTTTCTTTCAAAAGAAAAAGAGAAAAAATTCAGAACAGCCTATTTCGAAAATTCATTAACCCAATTGCGTGTTTCATTTGTTATATTGTCACTTTTATACATTTCGTTTGGTTTATTAGATAAGATAGTGGCTACTAACCACCTTAATGAGTTCTTGCTTATTCGTTTTGTTATTGTATTTCCACTATTAGCCTCTGTTCCAGTAATTTCATATTTCGATATTTTTAGAAAAATCTGGCAACACCTACTTATCATCTGTTTTGTGATTGGAGGATCCGGAATCATTTATATGCTGGCTAAAATTCCAGACAATCTATTTTATTTTGGAGGATTATTTTTTGTATTTATGGCAGGTTTTTTCTTGATTCGGCTCAGGTTTTTAGCCGCAGCCTTTTCAAGTATTATCATCATAATAATCTATAACATTATTTTAATTGTTTTAGAAACAAAAACTTCTTTAGATCAGAATTATCTTCTTTTGTCTAATCCATTTTTTATTGCCACTGCTGTAATTGGGGCTACAGCCCTGTATTACATTGAACGATTAGAGCGCCTTGACTTTCATCAAAAAGAATTACTAATCGAAAATAAAAAGGAAATTGAAAATATAAATTCGAAATTAGAACAACAGGTATTTGAAAGGACAAAGGAAATTGAACAACGGAACAAAGAATTACATGACGAAATTAAAAGAAAAGAAAAAATAGAAAAAGAATTAATTAAAGCCAAAGAAAAAGCTGAAGAAAGCGACCATCTAAAATCTGCATTTCTGCAAAATATGTCGCATGAAATAAGAACCCCAATGAATGCAATTTGTGGATTTGCAGGGATACTGAATAAACCAAATTTGACTGACGAAAAAAAACAAAATTTTATAGCTATTATCCAGAACAGCTCAAATCAATTACTTTCAATTGTTACTGATATTTTAACAATTTCATCGCTTGATACAAAACAAGAAAAACTAAATATCAAGCCTGTATCTATTAAAAATTTAATTAATGATTTGTTTTTAGTTTTTAAATCTC
>JARGGF010000877.1 GCA_029210905.1 Bacteroidales bacterium
CTATTTCAAATATTTCGTAATGACTGCATTTACCGAAATATTCACTTAATTTATTATTGTATATCGGAATTGCTACCCTTTTCATTTTTAGATTTTTTTCTGAAACAAAATTAGAGGTATTCGAAAAGGCGGACAATAGAAAGTGAGTAGTTGATTTCTTGTTTTGAATTGAATTTTTTCAGTTTTTTTACTGTCAAATGACAGGTTTTTTTTTATCGCATACAAAGGCGCAAAGAATGTGCTTTTCCAAAGTTGCCCATCGTACCGCAGCTTTCCAAGCTGCCCAGCGTACCACAGCTTTCTAAGCTGTGCAACGTGCCACAGCTTTCAAAGCTGTGCTACGAATCGCAGCTTTGGAAAGCTGCGGTACATAGAGGCAAATTGCAAGAAAAAATGGTTGAAATATATAATTTAACCAGGCATTTAATAACTTTGTAAGCTTCAAATAAGAATGTATGGAAGCAAATAATAAGGAAGAATTAAACAGTGGTTTGACAAACAGGTTCTGCTTTAGCGATTTATCAATTGATGAACAGGAGTTTCTTAAGCATAAAAAGAAACAAATCAGCTATTTAAAAGGTGAAAATATTTTTAAACAAGGAGCTTTTGCCCCTTATGTAATATATATTCTAAATGGCCTGGTGAAAGTTTTTTTACAGACAGGATATGGAAAACAAATTAATTTGAGAATTGCAAAACCGGGTGATTTTTTGGCTTTTTCTTCGGTATTTGGAGAAGATATTTATACTTATTCAACCATTGCACTTACAGATATTGAAATATGCATGATTGATAAGAGCGGATTAAGGGAACTTTTGAAAAGGAACACCGATTTTGCTATGGCAGTTACCTCCAGGAATTACCAGAATGAAAAACATTTGATTGAGATCATCAGCAATATTTCCTATAAACAAATGCGTGGTAAACTGGCATCGGCCTTACTGTACCTTTCAAGTGATGATTTTGAAAAGGAGAATATTTTCCAATTTTTATCCAGGCAGGATTTGGCTGATTTTGCTTCCATTGCTAATGAAAGTACCATTCGCTATTTAAAGGAATTTGAAAAGGATAAAATTATTGCCCTTGATGGTAAAAATATTGAGATTTTAGATAAGGAAAAGTTGGAGGCTTTGAGTTTACGCGGGTAGAATGAGATAAGTAATTGTATTTTAGAGATATAACAGATATTGCTGCATGCTTTCTGTGATTGGTAACTGGTCATTAGTCATTAAAGTAGCGGTAATTGATTAACGGGCTTAATAGTTAATATGTTGGGCTTAGTTAAATATCATAAGATTAAATAGCATACTATTTTAGCTAAAATCCCTTTCAATAGATGCCAAAATTTATCAATTAGCGAAATTGTGATAAAGACACTAAATGTAAAAGCCCAGGGCGCAGTTAAACAAAAACCCTGGGAATATTTTTATTTCTTAGCCTGAAGGGCTAAAACATTAAAATCTAATCAATTTAAAAAAATAGCTAAGTTTTGCCAATTCTTTGTTTTATTTCAGATTCAAAGAATCCAAAATTTCAGCTGCCCGCTCTGAATAGTTCCCTTTGTAATTTTTAACCTGGTTAAAGGAATTAATTGCAGACTTTTTCTTATTCATTTCAAGAAGTATCTGTGATTTGTTCCAGAGTGCTTCTTCGTAATATGGACTACTTTGCTCGGCAATTACTTTGTTAAAGCTGCTTAGGGCATTTTCAGGGTCGTTGGTGTTGTAATAACTTTTAGCCAGATAATAGTAAACTTCATCAGTTCTTGTATGTTGATTTATACTTTTTTTGAATAAGTCAATTGCCTGTTTGTAATCTCTTTGGTTGTACTGTGTCATAGCAAGGTCAAAATTATTAATGGCTACAGTGTTTGATAATTGCTTACCTTCTTCCTGTTCTGCTTTTGCCAGTTTTTTATTTTGCCTTCTGTTACTGCCTCTGGTGGTCTTATTATCCGCAACAACTACTTCATTCTCAATTACATCCAGAGATTCAGTTTCTTTTTTCTTTTCTGTTTCAGTTGCGCCTGCAATTACTGGATTTACCTTGTTTTCCTCCAGATTTTTGGTTCTTAAATCACTTTCAACAATAGGTTCTTCCTCTTTAACAATGATGGTTTTAGAGGTACTGGCCGCAAAATCATCTTTTGCAATATCCTCTTCCATAAATGCTACTTCTTCAACATCTTCTTTTTCAGAACTTAACAATCTGCTTCTCTCAAGTGATTTATCTTCCGATTTTATTTTTTCCTTTCTGCTCATTAATACCCTATCCCTTTCTAATTGCGGTTTTTGATCATTATTTTCTGATAAGGCAATTACAGAATCTATCGATATACTTGATTCATTTTCCGTTGCTGGTGTTTCTTCGAGGGCTTGCGAAACTGCATTATCCTGAAATTTTTTAGAACTTGAATCAGTATAAAGTTTTAGAAACCAACCAGATGCAATTAAAATAATAATTACGGCAGCAATTCTGTATATGGGTTTAAAGAAGATACTTTTTTTGCCACCCTGTTTGATTTTTTCATCGATTTTCTGATCCAGGCCTAGAACAATTTTATCCAGTTCTGAATTATCCTGCATTAAGGACAACCCTTCAAATTCATCCCTGCACATATCACAAGAGGCCATGTGTATTTCTAAACTGTTTTTCTCCTTCTCAGATAAATTACCATCAAGATAGTCTATCATCCTTTCGGTTGAAACACATGCCGTTGGGGCGAAAATCTTATGTAGGTTGTTATCTGACATTCAGTTGTTTAATATAGTTATTTGTTAATTGTTATTTGTTAATTGTTATTTGTTATTTGTTATTTGTTATTTGTTATTTGGTTTGTTAGTTTA
>JARGGF010000878.1 GCA_029210905.1 Bacteroidales bacterium
TGAACCCATTTGGTATTATACTGCGTGTTGATAATTTCTCCAACCGTTCCGTAACCACTAATGCCAGGATAATTATAGCTGTACCAGTTTCCTTCGGAGGTTTTAACGGAAATTGGGGCACTCACACCTGAATTTGTAACATATAAATTTTGTGCTTCATCAAGCAGCAATCCTCCAATTCGGATATACTCTTGTCCGGGATATATGCTTTGTAATGAGCTATTTGACTCATTATAAGTAGCAATAAGTTCGTTATTTTCGAATACAAAAACACCTGCACCCCAGGCGCCTGCATAAACCTGGTTTGGATTTGCAGGATTGATTAATATTTTAACAAAATCGCGTGCACTTGAACTCCAAAGAATGTATGATCGCCAATTTTCATTGACAAACAGATAAGCCTCGGCATAATTATAGATATTGCCCCAAAAGGAGTTCCTTTCCCCACCGGCCACCCAAACCTGGTTATTTACGGCATCAATATCACCTACATGATTGGTATAAGGCCCATTTGGTTTTATGCTTTCATAATCTGAATTTTTATTTATCACTAAACCAAATTCTTTATCTGCCAAATATATAATACCTTGTTCATCGATAAGGGCATCATTGGGTTTCGGGTTGGCAAATCCAAAATTATCTATAGTTTTTAATTCTGTTAAATTGGCATTGAAGAATTTTACCTGCATATCTTCAATAACCATTAATGTTTTATTTGAACTATTTATTCGATTTATTAGTGTGCCCTGATTATAAAATTCAGACCAGTCAATACCATCCTGTTTATAGATGATAGAAGTATTTGCTCCTTCATTAATATAATTCACCAATATTTCTGATTCAAAGTTGATTACAGCACTGTATTTCCCATCCGGAACTGGAAGCGTGCTTATTTTTTGCCACTGATTAAAATCGGCCAAATTTGTACTATTCCTGTCAGCAAGGTATATTCCCGATTCTGTGGCAGCATAGATAGAATTGTTGTTAAAAGCAATACCGTATACTTCAATGGCAGAAGCGTTTGGACCAATATAATAAGTTTCTTTAATTTCCTTACGGTCGAGGTCAATTATTACAATGCCAAATCCACATGCCAAATAGGCCAGGTTTCCCTGGAACACAATTTGATTGATTTTTTTATTTCCCTGAATGGCTTTGTTCTTGATATCATTTAAATTACTAATGCTTTTCCCCTGAATGAAATCTATGTTGGCATTTTCATAGGCTATTAATAAAATATCTTTATCTGGGTGATAGGCCATGTCGGATGTTCCAATATCTGATAAACCATTTGCCCTGGATAATTTTTCAATGCTATTATCGGTTTGGTTAAAATAAAATAAAGAATACGGTGTGGTACAATAAATTGTTTGATTAGCTTTTACTACCCGTGTGGCATTGATGTAGGGCAGATGATCGCGCCAGGTGCCAACTGGAATCTGAGCCTTAAAATATTGATTATTAGCAATCAATAAAAAGGTGATAACAATTCGGACAAGTTTTTTCATGATAGGAATTGAAAATTCAGTACAAAGGAAACCAAAAAAAACTATTTTTTATGGTTTGGTTTTTAGTATTGTAAAAAATGAAAATAGACAAAAGTAACTAAGCTCATTAATTTGCTTCGCAGAGCTAAAGGTTCATAAACTTAATGTTACAGAAAATGTAGCACAAAGTAACTCAAAGTTTTATCACAAAGTAACTCAAAGAAAATCAATATTTTTATAAATTTCTTGAACGGCTCAGCCCTGTGTTAACTCTTATGCATTCGTCGGCGCGCATTTGTCTATATCATTAATCAGGTTAAAAATCTGCATCAGCAGTAAGTAAAAATTCAACCAATTTTTTAACAGCGCGTCCGCGGTGACTGATTTTATTCTTTTTCTCAGCATCCATTTCGGCAAAGGTAATATCATAACCATCAGGTACAAAAACAGGATCGTAACCGAAGCCACCTTTACCTCTCTTATCCTTAATTATGGTGCCATTTACTATGCCTTCGAATTGATATCTTTTATTTTTGATAATCAGAGAGATAACTGTTTTAAAGCGGGCTTTTCTGTTCGTTTTATCCTTCAGTTCAGAAAGTACTTTATCAATATTTTTATCCATGTTTTTTTCATCTCCGGCGTATCTGGCAGAGATTACACCGGGTCGGCCATCAAGTACTTCTACCTCAAGCCCGGTGTCATCGGCAAAACAGTTTTTCCCATATTTTTCATGTACATAAATGGCTTTGTCCATTGAATTTTCTTCAATAGTAGGGCTGTTTTCAGGAATGTCCTCATGGCAGCCAATATCTTCCAGGCTGAGGATTTTAAACTGCTGACCCAGAATTTGTTGTAATTCTCTGAGTTTGTGCTGGTTGTTGGTAGCAAATACAAGTTCTTTCATAAAATTATATATTTGGGACAAAACAATACAAAAATAGAAAAGTATGCAAAGGGTTGTATATATTTGAAATCTAATTGCACGAGATTTAAATACGAATTTGCTATCTTTTCATGAAAAACTTTCTATTGATCAGTTTCCTGCTTTTTTTCTGTCGTCTGACAGCTCAAATTGAAGGAGTTATCACAAACCAAAATACCAAACAGCCCATCCCCTATGCTAATATTTGGATTGAAAATGAAAATATTGGCACCACCTCTTCAACTGAAGGCCATTTCCGGATTAAAGAAAATGTTAAAAACAAGCAATTGTTTGTATCTGCAATTGGCTATGAATCAGTTGTATATCCAATTGGCAAGAGCATTTTAGAAATACAATTGATACCAAAAGTTTACGAACTTACTGAAATTAAAGTTACCCCAACAAAGAGGCAAAGAGTTGTAATCGGGAATAT
>JARGGF010000879.1 GCA_029210905.1 Bacteroidales bacterium
AAAAAGTTATATTCGTGTTTTATTCAGAAGTATTTTGCGCGGAGACGAAAGTGGTGGCGGTGGAAGCACACTAACCCAACAATTGATTAAAAATCTTTATGGACGGAATTATCATGGATTTTTAAGCCTTCCGGTTAATAAAATTAAAGAATTATTTCTTGCCTCCCGTCTCGAAGGAATTTTTACAAAAGAAGAGCTGCTTCTGATGTACCTTAACTCCGTTCCGTTTGGAGAAAACCTTCATGGAATAGAATCGGCTTCAAACCGATATTTTAACAAGCCGGCCAGTGAATTAAAAATTGAAGAATCAGCAGTTTTAGTAGGTATGCTAAAGGCCAACACCTATTTCAATCCCAGACTCAATCCTGGAAACGCCCTGACACGCCGAAATGTGGTATTAAATTTAATGGGAAAAGAAAAATATTTAAAACCCGAGCAGGCTGATAGTTTAAGTAATTTACCGCTGAAACTTAATTATGAAAACCTTAATTTAGATGCTCCCGCTGGCTATTTTGTATACCAGGTAAAAAAAAAGGCAGTGCCAATCCTGGATTCCATCCAAGCCAAAACTGGCAAAACCTGGGATTTGGAAAAAGATGGGCTTAAAATTTATACCACTCTTAACATGCAGCTTCAGGAGATAAGTTCCAAAGCAGTTAAAAATCAGATGGAGTTGATGCAAAGGTTACTTGATAAAGAACTTAAAAATAGCAGGTTTATAAAACAATGGTACAAAAAACAACAATTGAATTCTAAAACTTTTGAAACGGATACTATAAAGAGAAAAGTTGATTTATTTGATTGGAACGGTTTTAAAACTCAAGAAATCAGCAAATTAGACAGCTTATGGCATTACTATAAAATGCTGAATGCTTCATTGTTAATTATAAATCCTCGAAACGGTGCGGTAATTAGCTGGATTGGAGGCAATCATTTCAGAACGCTTCCATTTGATATGGTTTTGTCGCACCGACAAATTGCTTCGGCTTTTAAACCAATTTTATATGCTGCTGCACTTGAAGAAGGTATTGATCCTTGTTCTTATTTACAAAATGAAGAAAATAAATATCCCGGATACGAAGATTGGGAGCCTCAAAATGCCAATCATTCATCATCCCCCGACAGTACCATTGCTATGTGGTACGCCCTGGCCCATTCCATGAATCTTCCGACAGTAGATTTGTATTTTAAATTAGGCCGTGAAAATCTGCTAAACACATGTAGTAAATTAAACTTCCCACAACTTACAGACGATGCACCATCCATGGCAATTGGCACGCTCGATTTATCGTTATATGAGATTGTGAGGGCTTACGGTTCTTTTGCCAACCATGGACAAATGAACGACCTGTTTATGCTTACCAAAATAACAGATACAGAGGGTAATATATTATATAATAGAGAATCTGTTAGGCCTACAAAAGTATTTAATCATGAGACCACTCAGACATTAACAGCCATTTTGCAGCAAGTAATCAACCAGGGAACCGGAAATAAAATTCGCAGTAAATACCACATAAAAACTGAACTTGCAGGAAAAACAGGTACTGCCCAAAATTTTTCTGATGCATGGTTTATTGCCTATACCCCGGATATGGTAATTGGAACCTGGGTTGGTGGTACTACGCATGATGTTCACTTTAACAGTGGCTATGGTGCAGGTTCTGCGCTGGCTTTACCAATTGTTGCAAATGTAATTAGCGAAATTGAAAAAGATGTTGGATTAAAAAAAAGACTCCTTACTCCATTCAATTTTCCGGGCGAGGCCTATTCTTTTTTAAACTGCAACCCTTTTCATCAATCTGGTGTTAAAGGTTTTTTCAACAGATTGTTCAACCGTAGCGCCAGAAAAATAATTGATCCAAAAACTGCGAATGAAAAAGATGAAATTAAGGATGAAAAAAAATCCTTCTTCCATAGGCTCTTTAACAGGAGTAAATAAGTTTTTAACGTAGTAATAATCTGTACCAAACAAATTTTACACACAATTTTCAACATTTCAACTATCTTTTTTGTCTGGTTTTCTAACCTTCTTCTAGTTCAATTGTTCTATGGAACAAGTAAAGTCACCCAATTAAAAAACTTAAAAGTTGCGAGTTAGCAACTTCATTTGTCAAGTCAACTAAATCTTTAGAATAGAAGAAGCATTCAATGATTTGTTTGAGAATTGATGTAAATAGCTTGAAGCAAGTTTTGTTAATGAAATTATGCAAACCTTTGCATACAATATTCCTGATGCAATAGGTGAATTATAGTAACAGGGATAAAATCTTCCTATAGTTACACAAGTAAAAATATGTGAATTATGTAACTTATTACCAATATTTTGTAACACTCCACGGCATAAATATTATTAGCTTTACGTAGTAATAATTCACTTATGAATTAATTTAAATGGCAAAAAAAAATTAGAAGTTCTTTTTTGCTGTTTTGGCGTTCTTTTTAATTAGTCAACCGATCTTAGGCACACAGTTTTCATTAAGCCAAAATATAAGTTCGCTGTCTCAATGGGGGCTGGCAGAAATATAAAATTTCTAGAATCCAGCAGCACCAATCAAGAAAAAAAAGGTATAATTATTACAAGATCACATCATATAATAAATCTGGAACTAATTGATCTCATAATCAGAAACATATAAAGCACAATAAAAGCATTAAAAATGTAATGGTTGGTAAAACAGACATGTAGGAATCAGAAAAAGACAGGGCTTTATTAAATAACATGCAACACAAAATATTTCTTAAAAAAACTAACATAAAATTTATGCTATGAACCATGGAAAAGTGAAATTCTACAACGGATTTAAAGGGTTTGGATTTATTAAGGATGAAAAAACCG
>JARGGF010000087.1 GCA_029210905.1 Bacteroidales bacterium
ATCGGGGATTGGTCGTTTGTATGATAATTTAAAGAAGTTTGATTTCTGGTTCCGTAAAATTATTGCTGTGCTTTTTATAGGCATGGGTTGTTATTATTGTTATTATGCAATTCTTGCCTTATTCTAGAAAACGATTTTGATGAAAAAATACCTTTATATATTTTTAGCACTTATTTTCTGGTTTGTGGTTTATTTTAACCTTGAAGCAATCACTAACCTATTAATCTACAACATAGTGGGTCTTGAAAAAGACACACATCTTACAACGGCAATTTGGTTTTTTGTATTTGAAACTCCCAAAGTATTTTTATTACTAATTTTGATTATTTTTATTGTTGGAATTATTCGGTCTTATTTTTCGGCGGAGAAAACCAGGAAAAAGCTTGAAGGTAAATCATTAATTGCAGGAAATATTCTGGCTTCTTTATTAGGAATTGTTACTCCTTTTTGCTCTTGTTCAGCTATTCCTTTATTTTTGGGCTTTGTAGAAGCAGGTATTCCTTTGGGAGTAACTTTTTCATTTTTAATTGCTGCTCCTATGATTAATGAAATAGCATTAGTTTTATTAATGGGTCTTTTCGGTTGGAAAGTTGCACTGATATATGTTCTTACAGGCTTATTCATCGCCATTATTTCAGGTTTTATAATTGAAAAATTAAAGATGCAGAAGTATGTTGCTGATTGGGTTTATCAAATAAAAGCGCAGCAGTCTATAGAAGTTGAAGATAAACACCAATTTAGCCATAGAGTTGATGAAGGCCTTTCATTAGTCAGAGAAATTGTATCAAAAATATGGATTTATATTATAGCTGGAATAGCAATTGGTGCTGGTGCCCATGGATATATTCCCGATGATTATCTGGCTCATGCACTTGGAAATCAAAACTGGTATGCTGTTTTACTGGCAATTATTGTTGGAATTCCTTTATATTCAAATGCTGCTGGTATTATTCCTATCGTAAGCGTTTTAATTGAGAAAGGGGTTTCGCTTGGCACTGCATTAGCATTTATGATGTCGGTAATTGGTTTGTCGCTGCCAGAAATAATAATTTTGAAAAAAGTTCTTAAATGGCAACTTATTGCAGTTTTTGTTGTTGTGGTTGCTACCGGAATTATTATAGTTGGATATATTTTTAATTATTTGGTTTTTATCTAAAAATGTCTTTAACATGGAAAACGAATCTTGTTCATGTGAAAATATTGATAATCACATTGTTGTAACTTGTTCTGGCGCTGCAGACTTAGGTTTTATTGCTGATCAGGTGGCACGTAAAATGGCGTTGGAGAAAGTTTGTAAAATGAGCTGTTTAGCCCTTTTTGCCACTTGTTCTGATGAACAAATTGAAAGTTTTAAAACAAAAAATCTAAAAGTAATAGATGGATGTAACGAAGACTGTGCAAAAAAAGTAATGGCCAATCGCGGAATTGAAAATTACAAATATATAAGGCTTACTGATTTAGGATACGTTAAGGGTAAAACATTGACAAGTTGTATGGTTGTTAATGAAATTTATGCCAGGATTGTAAATTAGCTAAATACTTTATACTTTTAGATATTAATTTTAACAAGCCTGCAAATGAGTGAATAATAGAGGCTCAGATTAGTATTTTTAAAATCTATATGCAGATATAATAATGCCTATATTTAATAGGAGTTTGGTGACTTATGCATGGAAATAATAAGTATATTCATTCAAAATCTTCGTATTAGTTTATTAATTGGATGAAGTAAAATTATATAAATAGTTGAATATAAGTACTTTATGCATATTTTCGTTTTTATTGGTGATGATTTAATATATTTAATTATTAGACAAATTCTTAAACGAAAATTGAGACTAAATTTTCAGAAAACATGAATAATTTTGAATTATGTTCTTTTCTTGATTATAATCAAATTGTAAGATTGCTAGAATCAGAGGGTCTTCCTTATAGTGATATTTCTTTTGAAAAACAATATTTCTGGAAATACCAGCATAATGGTTTCATTAATGCACTTGCAGCAATTGAACCCTATGGTGAATCTGCAATTTTCAGGTCTTTTATTGTTGATCCACAAATGCGTGGAACAGGATTAGGATTTAATTTATATAATCATGTGCTAAATGAGGCCAAAAATCGTGACATAAAGAATTTGTATTTACTTACTACAAATGCTGATCAATGGTTCTTGCGCAATGGTTGGCAAATAATTCAGCGTTCAGAAGTTCCGGATGCTATTGCCAATTCAGCTGAATTTAAATCAATTTGTCCTGCTTCAGCAATTTGTATGGTACTTGGTCTATAGCTTTTAATTTGTTGTTTGCAAGAAAAAATTCAATTTCAAAAACTGAATCAATCCTTTTAGAATGGCTTTTTTTGTTTTTATTGTGGTAACAAACTTATGCTAGATGAATTTATACTATGCATTTGGAGGGGGGCTGGGACATTTGACCAGGGCGGCTGCATTTATTTACACCTTAGGTTTTCATCAAGACCAATTTATAATTATAAGTTCTTCTGAATATGCTGAAATTGTTTTTAAAAAGCATCAAATAATAAAAATTAGCGAAGATTATTACAGTAAACCTTTTGAGCTCAGATTTTTAATTGAAAAGTATATTAAGGAACTGCATATTGATAATTTTTATATAGATAGCTTTCCTGTTGGAATCGCCGGAGAATTAAACGGATTACGGACAAATGGTTGTAAGATAAATTATATTGCTCGATATTTAAAATGGAACAATTATTATCCCTATATTGAATCTGCTCTTTATTTTGATAATACGTTTATTGTTGATTTTCTGGCTATTGAGCAACTTGCTTTTGTCAATGAAACTTCAAAAAATATTAGGCATCTGAATTTGAGAGAACCGCCTACCAAAAATTATAATTTTGTTGAAAAAATCCTGGCTAAATTAGCGGGAAATATCTGGTTGATTGCTCATTGTGGTAATTTAAACGAAATAAAAACCCTGTACCGCCATAGTAAGGAAATTGCTGACTTGCTGAAAAATACACCTAAGTATTTGATTATAAGTCAATTAGAGAATATAGCGATAGACTCAGACGTCCAATATCTAAAATACTTTCCTGCGTCAGATTTTTTCCCTTTTGTTGATCGTATTTTCACAGCTTGTGGTTTTAACACAATGAGGCAGACCTTGCAGTATGCAAATAAACATATCTGTATTCCTTTCGAACGCAGATTTGACGATCAATACATGAGAGCAAGACAGCGACAGAATATATCAAAAACTTAGTCATGATAAGTTTTTCTCTTCATTTCAATCTTGTATTATCTCCTTAATAATTCTTTTAGTTGATCATATTGTAATAAGGATAAAAGCAATAATTATTTGAGACTGTATTTTTGGATAGAAAAACAAAAAACCTTTAAGGTAAGTGTAAGTCTCTCAAAAAATTGTATATTTGTACTAAACCAATAAATACCTTAAAATGCAAGTTAAATATAATGCAGAGGCAATAATAATTCTGATAAAAAGTTGTATTCGCTGGAAAAATAATTCCTCAATTAAAGCTAATAAGTTAGCATTAAATATATTTCTCGATTTTGTAAAACTAAGGTTGTTACCCAATAATGAGAAATCGACGATGGCCTTTCTTAACTTTATTAAAAAGCCTGATGATTTAAAATTCGAGGGAAAACTTGAAACCTGGATTGAAATAGGCCTTGATACAAATCCGGATATTATAGATGAGCTTGCAAAAAAAGCTAAAAATGTAGATGCATTTTATACTAACAACATAATAGGTGAAGAAAAAAAGGAAGAAAAGATAATTCAAGAAGAAGAAAAAGCAGAAACTGCAGAAGAACAAAAGGCTGAAGTTATTGAAAGTCACGATGATGAGGATGATGATCTTAGCCAAAGCGCACTACGACCAATCATAGTACCCTGGGATTTTTCCACTGTAGCTCAATATGCTCTTGAACATGCCGTATTGCTGGCTAAAACTACAGGATGCCAAATATACATACTTCACCTCACAAAAAGTGATAAAGAAATTAGCTCTGCTACCATAGATTTGAAGAAAATTGTGGATGATACTTTCGCTAAATCACAAATACGCCCTGAAATAATGGTTCAGACCGGAAATATTTTGAAAACCATTACTCAGATAGCTAATGATAATAATGCGAAGTTTGTAATAATGGGGACTCATGGTATCAAGGGTATTCAAAAGTTCACCGGCAGCCTTGCCCTAAAGGTGATTGCCGGAACAAATACACCTTTTATTGTAATCCAGGAACCTCCTGCCACAGATAGCATTAGGAATGTTGTGTTTCCTATCGATCATACTAAGGAGAATAAACAGAAGCTAAAGCAAGCTAAACTTTTGGCCTATTATTATAAGGTTAAATACTATTTAACCATGCCAGATAATATTTCAAATCCTCAGATAAAAAGAAATCTAAAAACAAATTTGAATTATGTTAAAAGCTACTTCAAACAGCATAATATTGAATATGAAGTTGCCAAAGTTGCAGGAGTTGATAGTTTTAGTGATGCCACCCTTAAATTCGCCGAGGAGCAAAAACCAGATATGATAATTGTGTTAACCACAAAAAACATTAATATACAGGATTATGTTCTTGGAGCCGATGAGCAAAAAATAATAGCAAACCCATCAAAGACTCCTGTAATGTGCGTAAATCCAATGAAAGTCAAATTTGCAAGCATGAGCGTGCATGGTGTTGCTTAAATATTAATTAATTATTTTATTCAGTGCATCTGCAATTACTTCGTTAATGTGTTCGTAGCTTTCTATTCCAATCGACAAGCGTAAAGTCCCGGGAAATGGGTATTTATCTCCCCAAACAGCGTCAATGGGCATAAAGATAGTTTCTGTATCACCAAGAGTAGGAATTAAGTCGAAATGTTCTGAAATAGTTGTAATGAATTTTTCACTGTTTGATCTTTTTGCATCATCTGTTGCACCTGCTAATTGGAAAGTAATAATTGCACCATAACCTTTTCCTTCAAATAAATCACGGGCAATTTCATGAGTTGGATGTGCCGCCAGACCAGGATAAATCACTTTTTCAATATTCATACTATTTTCCAGAAATTGAGCAAGTTTAAAAGCACTTTCCATTTGTTGTTTATACCTTAATTCAAAAGTCTGAACCTGACTATTTAGCCTATAAGCGTCATCAGGGCTAATCATGTGCCCAACCCATTTTCTATATTCTATTGCTGATTTCATCAATCCAATCTGATTTCCACAAATTACCCCAGCACTAATATTACCATGACCTGAAAGATATTTTGTAGCACTGTGAATCACCAAATCTGCACCATCATTTATTGGTTTCCAAAGATATGGTGTGGCAAAAGTATTGTCAACAATTACTACAATATTTCTTTTTTTTGCCTCTGATATTATTGCCTTAACATCAGCTACTATTAGCATAGGGTTTGAAATTGCTTCAAAATAGATCAGCTTAGGTTTTGTTTGCTCAATTGCAGCAATAAATTCATTTATATCATATGAATCACCATTAGGAGCGAAGCGCTCCACATTAATGCCTCTTCTTTTTTTTAAAACAAGATCGATGTAGCTATTTGTTCCACCATATATTTCAGTAAAAAACATCCATGGGCGCTTATCATTTTCCTCCTGAAAAATGGAAAGTGCTATGTCAATCGCTGCCATACCACTTTGGGCCAGAAGTGCCCATTTTGAACCTTCAATTTTACTTATAGATTGCTCAGCTGCAACAACAGTAGGATTTCTATACCTCGAATAAATATAGTTTTCAGGTTCATGTGGATGTTCAGCTTCTGATTTGAAAGTTTTTAAAGTATTTTCAGTTGTACTTAAATAAAATCCTGAGTCTCTGTAAATTGGAGTTTTGTTTGAATTAATTTTTTTCATTATTGCAGATTAATTGTGGCTATATAAACTCAAAAATAGACAAAATTGTGTTACAAAATAATTATTCATTTTTAATTGTACGAAAAATAAACAAAATTCATGTAAATGCAGAATCTCGACAACTTAATTAAGACTTTTGTCAATAAGATTAACACATTTGCCAAGTTTTCTTGAATCTAAAATTTATTTTACGTAATTTCCATAGCAATTCTAAAAACATCACAAAATGAAGCGGATTTATTTGTTAATTTTAGGACTGTTACTAGGAATTGCAGTATCTGGCTTTTTCTGCAGTTCAGTTTCACAATCTGGCGACAAAGCCGACCTGTTCTACGCCCATATTAAAAACAGTGAGTTCGATAAAGTGATTGATTTAATTGACGAACAGGCATTAAAAACACACTCAAAAGAAAAGTGGATAGCTCTTTTGCAATCCAGAAGTGAACATTGGGGTAATCTTGTATCATATAAAAATACAGGATTTCATACTGAAACAGCTAATGGTGTTACAATTACTAAATTGGACTTCATGGTTGACAATGCTAATGGAAAAGTCTACGAAAGAATAGATTTCGTAAAGCGCGGCTCAGACTACAAAATTCTGGCCTATGAATTTAATCCTGACAAGGATAAAATTGGAAAAAATAATTAGGTATTATAATGATTGGTTTTCGGTTGCTGCCAAAAATATAAAAATTTTTGGCAGCTTTTTTTTATATGATTATTTCAATATGATCCTGATCTGTTATTTTTTCACAATAAAGGCATTTTAAATCAACATTTTTATTATACATTACCTTGAATTTTGTAACCACATTTTCATTATTTGTGATACATTTTGGATTAACACATTTGGCAATTCCCATAATACGTTCAGGTACTTTTACCTGCTTTTTTTGTATTACCTGATAATCTTTTATGATGTTTAAACGTGCCTGAGGAGCCACCAATATAAGTTTATTAATTTCTTCATCATCAAAATATTTATTGCTCATTTTTATTATGGCTTTTTTGCCCAGTTTTGAACTGTCAAGGTTGGAGCCAAACGTTACCGGATCTTCGAGCGAAACAAGGTTAAGGATTTTAATGACTTTAAAAAGATTTTTGGCTGGTATATGATCGATTACAGTACCATCTTTAATAGCACTTACCTGTAATTTTTTTTCTTCTTTCATGAATGATAATTTAGTTAATTAGTATAAAATAACTATGTTTTTTATTTTTATATTTCTGACATTTTATAGTTTTATGTCTTTGATATTTAATGATTTAGCTTAATCCTAATATGCTTGAAATAATCGCCTGTCGGGCATAAACACCGTTTTCAGCCTGTTCAAAATAATAGGCTTTGGGATTGCTGTCAACGTCTTCATTAATCTCGTTTACTCTTGGCAATGGATGGAGAATTCTTAAATTATCTTTAGTGTTTTCAAGCATCTCATTTCGCAAAACATAAACGTTTTTTGTTTTTTCATATTCCACAGGATCAGAAAATCTTTCACGTTGCAAGCGGGTCATATATATTATATCAGCCCGTGAAATTATATCTGTAAATTCGGTATGTTCATAATATTTAATGCCTAATTCATCAAGGTACAACTTATATTCTATGGGTATTCTAAGCTTTGGGTGGGCAATAAAGTTAAACACAGGATTAAAATTTGAAAGGGCCATTAATAATGAATGAACTGTTCTGCCATATTTTAAATCGCCCACAAGAAAGATATTTAAATCGCTTAAAGTGCCCTGGGTTTTTTTTATTGAATACAAATCAAGTAAAGTTTGTGTAGGATGCTGATTGGCTCCATCTCCAGCATTTACAATAGGGACCCTGGAAACTTCACTTGCATATTTTGCTGCACCTTCAAGAGGATGCCTCATTACAATTAAATCAGAATACTTGCTTACTGTTAAAATAGTGTCTTTTAAGGATTCCCCTTTCGAGACACTTGAACTACCTGCTTCGCTGAATCCTATTATGCTGCCTCCAAGTTTACTGACGGCGCTTTCAAAACTCAGGCGGGTCCTAGTAGAAGGTTCAAAAAATAATGAGGCAATCACTTTGCCATCAAGTATCTTTTGATTAGGGTTTTTTTCAAAATGTTTAGAAAGCTCAAGAATTCTTAAAATTTCATCCTTTGAGTAATCTTCAATCGAAACCAAACTTCTGTTTTTCATTTATTTTCTTTTTTTTTATGATGTGTAGTTTTGTATGTAATCATATTTAACAAAATAGGTGCAGAATTCACAGAGTTTATAATGCACTTCACTTATTAACAAAAAAAAAGCAAAGTCCTGGAACTTTGCTTTTTCTATTTGATGTATGATTTTATATCTCTTAATTTCACTTTGTCAAGAATTAATATTCGCTGCAAAGATAATTTAATTTTCTAAAAATTAACGATAAAATAATATCAATTATTCATCTATTATTATGTTGCGGTTTGATTTAAAACTTTCATAAATTTGAGTAAACAAACTTTTTTTTATCCCCAGATTCATTGTGCAGTCCATTTCAAGCTTTTGATTGATAATCCTGACGCCATCAATTTTAGTTATACGCATCACTTCATTCATTTCAGCATATTGAAACATTATTTTTAAGTTAATTTCAATATTCTTTTCAATAATTTTTGCCTTATTTAAGGCATCAGCAGCTGCTGATTTATAGGCATTAATTAATCCAGGTATGCCAAGTTTTGTCCCCCCAAAATATCGTATAACTATAATTAAAATATTGGTTAATCCAAATGAACGGATTTGTCCCAAAACCGGAGGGCCGGAGGAATTTGAAGGCTCGCCGTCGTCGCTTGCTCTGAAAATTGGCTCATCAATTCCAATCTGGAAAGCATAAACATGGTGTCGGGCATCATGGTATTTTTTTCGTACTTCAGCTCTCAGAGTATTTACTTCTTCTTCATTTTCAACGGGATAAGCAAAAGCAAAGAATTTGCTTCCCCTGTCCTTAAAGCTTCCTTTGGTTAATTTAGTTATTGTTTTGTAGGTATCAGTCATTACTTTGCTTAAATTGATAAGGCAATTATAGCAATTATTGATATTGAAACACCTATCCAGTTTAGTATGCTTAAATTTTCTTTAAAGAAGGATTTACCCACCATAGCAGAAATAAATATAATTGCCGTATTATTTACTGCAAATATAATTGAACTATCCAAAATTGAGGAATTAAGAGCAAGGATTAAAAAATATAACGACCCAAAGTTGGCAAGTCCCAAAAGTATCCCTAAAAGGAAGGTGCTTATTTTTAGTTCTTTATTGCTTTTCAGATTAAATAATAGATGTATAGTGATGCCTATGATTGCTGCTACCGCAAAAACCACAGTTGTAGATTCAATGGCTCCCGTATCTTTCAAAAATTCCTCCTGATTATATTTTACAGATGAATCGACTATTCCCATCCCAACAAATAGAGTAATGGGGAAGATGAAATTTTTGGCATCAGGATGGGTTAATTTATTTTTTATTGAAGCCAGTATAATTGCAATTATAGCTAAAATCATACCCAGAATTTTCAGCAAATAAATATCTTCTGCATAATAAATTATGGAAAAGAGCATGGGGAATACAACCGACATTTTGGTACTGATACTTGTAACAGTTATTCCTGCTTTTTGCGTTGAAAGACCTATGAGATAAAACATGGAAATAAACAGAATACCTATAATAATAGAGATGTAAAACCAGTCAGCTGAAATTATTTCATGTACCGAAAAGTCCCTTTCCCTGAATAAAAAACCGGTAAAAGAGGCGGTTATATAATTGATGATTATGACAGGAAATATTTTTATCTTGTATTTGTTGATCAACTTAAAAGTAATGTATATTAAGCTGCTTGAGATGATACTCAACAGGAGATAGAGCATAGTATATTTTTATTGGTATTAATTCAGGGTTACTAATCAGTCTGCAAATTAGCAATAATTTTCAAAGAGTTTAAAACGTTCAAACCATTTTTGAGGGCGGTATCGGTTATTGAACGCAAGACAGCAAACCTAAATGCACCATCTGCCGATCTAAATTGCCCAGATACTTTTTGTTTTACTTTTATATTACGGATTGCCCTTTCTGAGGCATTGTTGTCGGGTGGCACTTCAGGCCTATACAGAAATGTGAAAATATATTCACGGTATTTTTTCAGCCGCTTCTGAAACCGGATGAGTTCATCATG
>JARGGF010000880.1 GCA_029210905.1 Bacteroidales bacterium
TTCGTTAGCCTTTTTTACATTATCATAAACATCTACAAATTGTTCTTGTATTTCCTGAGAGAAAAGATCTATCATGTTAAGTTTTTTCAACTGCGAATACATCCAAGGGGCAAGTTTCCACTTTTTACAATACAGAAAGAATTTATTTTGCGCTTCTTTTTTTTCGCATATAATTTTCAAAGCCTCAAGTATTTCAATTTTCTCTGCCGCTAATAATTGTATTTTAGATAGCTGGGCTGTTAGTTTAAAATAATTTACCGACATAATTTGTTAATAATTGAGTGGCTAATTTTTTGAAAATTTTTATAGATCTGCATTCAATCAGTATTTTAAGAATGTTTTATTTTTTTTCTCAATCTTTAAGTAAAATCTCTCCTGTGGCACCATTCATATGCACCATCTGCTCGTTTTTTACAACAGAGAGAATCCCTTTAGCTCCCACAATGGCAGGAATACCCATTTCCCGGCATAAAATGGCTGTGTGGGTTAACAAACTTCCCCTTTCCGAAATTATTCCGGCTGCTTTTGAAAATACATTGATCCAACCAGGTTCAAAATAGTTGGCCACGAGTATTTTACCTTCAATTTTAGTAATATCAACTTTATTTGAAGTGATAATGATGATTTTTTCAGTTACTATTCCACTACTGCAACCAACGCCTTTTACCTTACTTTTATTCTCAATGAAGTCAATTGTATCTGCCGGATAAAACCCTCTGCTAGTTTGATAATATCTTTTTGCCCGTTTAATATTTTCAAATTCATCATACAATATTTTTCTTTTTTTTACCATGGATTTATACTGACTAATCTGCATATTATCAACTAATTCGTCTAATACCAGATAAAGAGTGTCTCCCGGGTTTTCAATTGATCTTTCTTTATGTAAATTTCGGTCAAGAGCCCTGAAAATTCTTCGTATAATATCAAAACTCTTGGTCCGGTAAAAACGATAATTTTCACGATCTTTTATTCTTTTCAGCGTAATGCTGATTAAAGCAGAAAGTAAGAATATTTTAAATGGATTGTATTTATAGTTTTTTTTCAAAACTTGTTTGTAGTTATAAGAAAGTGATTCTTTATCTGCTTTATAGGTTCCTACAGCATTGGCTTTTAAAAATGTGATAAAACTAATTGGATTTTCCCGATAATTCTCTTTTTCAATTTTTAATTCTTCGCTGCCACATCTTTCACCATATCTTTGGATATAAGAATCTATTTGTTTCTTAAAATCTGGATATTCGCTTGATAAAATTGCGATTATTTTATCCTCGGGCTCATCTTTAAACATTTTCTTTAGATTACTGTTCCCCAAAATTGTGTTGATTAAGTGCTGAAATGCTCTCACAATCTTAACAGAAATTACGTCACCCTGAGAATACAGAATATCATTTATGAAATTAGGATGATTTTTGAATAATCTTGATTTATTAATGGTTTTCTGAAGTATGGAAAACAGGAGGAACGCAAAAAATCCATTTAGCACTGGAACTATCCACTTTTCGCCCAGTTCTTTATTTATTTTTTTAAAATCTGAAATTAATTTCTGTCTGCTTGTACTTTTAAAATCTTTTTCACCGTATTCCGAAAAAGCCTTTTTATAGGTAGCTTCAAATTTTAATTTGTGATGCCTGAAAAAAACAAATGATAATATTAGATTTATAAATAATCGGATATATACTAAAAATGAGGTTCTGGATTTAACTTTCTCAAATTCAGCATTATCCATTCCCCAGATTTTTGTTATTTTTTTACTTGTTCTTTCCCCAAAAGGTAATTGATACAAAAGTTGCTGCCAGGCTGTTACATGGTAGTACAATCCACCGTAAATTTCACCAACCATATTGTTAAATAAATTGGCATTCCTTTTTATTTGCGATTGATGCATACCTAAAAATGCAGCCATTGCCGAATAAGCATTTGAATAGGTATATCTAACAAATGAAATACTTAAGGGTAAAGTGATGCCAGGGTAGTTCTCAATGATACTTGCATTGTCCCACACTGTTAAAGGTTCTGGTTCGGAAGAGGTAATTGGTCTGATTTGCAACCAGAATAATTGTCCATCGGCAATCGTAAACTCAATATCAACAGGTTTTTTTTTTAATCTTGATAGTTTGTTTGTTCCATCTATCAATTGATCCAGAAAGGGTGTAATATTCGCTTTTATTGTCTCTTCTGATTTAGTAATTGATTGTAGCCCAGACGTATAAATACTGCCATTAAATTCTTTTTTATTATTTAAATAAAACAACTTATCATCTTTGTACTTTATTGAGAAAGCCTCTTCTTTCCCTGACACAAGATTTTCACCCAATCCGGGAATAATGTTTATGAAAATTGCTTTTTCTCTTATATCAAGAGGATTATGAGAAAAAATAACACCTGAATATTCAGAACAAATCATTCTTTGAACGATTACTGCAAATTTCAAAGAATCAACAGGTTTATATTCCAACTCGTTAAAATCAATAAATGCTTGTATTACATTTTCGATTGCATCTGGTAAACTAGTTGTATTTACATTGGTTATCGTTTTAAATAAGCCGGCAAATGATTGATGTTCACCATCTTCCATATTTGCACTAGATCTTACAGCCCACAGTGTATCTTTTTCCAGATCTTGATTTTCCAGCCAATTTTTAATATGTCTTTTATCTTTTATAATTAAATCTATAGTATCAAAATCAATAACAAAAAACGAAGGGACCTGAAATCCGTTTTTTCTTAAAAACATCAATCCATTGGCTTTTGTTCCAATATTGTTAGGGGAAATACTTTTTTTATTATTTAATTGGCTTTTCATGCACGATATTTTATGCGAATCGTTATA
>JARGGF010000881.1 GCA_029210905.1 Bacteroidales bacterium
ATGTGTGGAATTACCTGAACTGTTTTTCCAAGATAATCACCCTTACGCTCTTTTTCAATAACCGATTGATACACCCTGCCGGTTGTTATATTATTTGCCTGTGAGGTAGGGATGTTTAAAAAACGCTCGTAGTGCCCTAAATCCAGATCGGTTTCAGCACCGTCATCAGTAACATAACATTCGCCATGTTCATAGGGATTTAAGGTTCCAGGATCTACATTAATATAAGGATCAAGCTTTTGAATGGTAACTGAATAGCCCCTTGATTGAAGCAATTTAGCCAAAGATGCCGATATTATGCCTTTTCCCAGTGATGAGCTTACCCCACCTGTTACAAATATGTACTTTGTTTTTGACAAACCTTTGTTTTTTTAATAATTATAATAAATCATCGATCATATAAAGTTGTTCTTCAAGGGATTGAACAAATTCTTTTGCTTTTTTTATTTTATTCTGAAAATCTTTTATCATTGAATCCGCATTTTTAGATTTGGCAAAGAAACCAATATTATTTTCCCATAAAACAATATTGCTCTTTAATTTGTCCATTTTAGAAATTATTTTTTCTCTCTCATTTTTTAATCTTGTGTAAGATTTTGGAGAATTTTTTAATGTCTCAACTTTATTTCTAAATTGGAGCTTATTTTTCTCGCCTTCACTTAGGTCTAATTTCTCAAAAATTTCATTCAATAAAGTACGGTATTCGGTATTTATTTCATCTTTATTTTTAATTGGAACATGTCCAATTTCAGTCCATTCTTTCTGAAGTTGATTAAGGGCCTTAAAATTAGCATGATTATCATCGGAAAATTCAAAATTCCGAACTTTTTCAATAAGCGCTTTTTTCAATTCAAGGTTATTGTCCTGTTCATCGTCTTTAGATGAAAAATGCTCAGCTTTTCGGTCAAAGAATGTGTTACAGGCTTTTCTGAACCTATGCCAGATTTCATCTTTGGATTTTCGGGGAGTAGGACCAATCGTTTTCCACTTTTTTTGTATTTCAATATACAAATCTGTCGTTTTTCTCCAGTCTGTGCTATCCTGCATGCTCTCTGCCTGAAGGCATAATTCTGTCTTTAGCTGTAAATTATTTTCTTCCTCTTCTTTATGTTTTGAATAAAATTCACGTTTTGCATCAAAAAATGAATCACATGCCTTTCTGAAACGGGCATAAATTTTATTGTTTTCCTTTTTTGGAGCAAATCCTATTAGTTTCCACATTCTTTGTAACTCAATTACTTCATTTGAGCTTTCTTCCCACTCTTTGGTGCCGGAATGTTCGGTGCCTATTAATTCCTCTACTTTTTCGCAGAGCAATGTTTTGGCTTTTAAGTTGTTTAGTTGCTCATTTTTCAGGTTTTCGAAATATTCCTGATGTTTTTTATTAATTTTCGATGTGGCTTGTTTAAATCTTTCCCATAATTCTTCTTTCTTTTCAACAGGAACTGGTCCTATTTCACGCCATTGAGCATGCAGCTTTTGCAAATCTCTGAATGCTGATACAATTTTAGGCTCAAGGAGCAATTCTTCAGCTCTTTCACAAAGCTCAATTTTTAACTCCATGTTCTTTTTCAAGTCAAGATCCCGGAGGTCTTTGTTGATCTTTACATAGTCATAAAATTTTTCAATCTGATAATTATAGGAATCCCATAGTTTTTTTACTTCAGATTGCGGAACCAGGCCAATCTCCTGCCATTGTTTCTGCAAGTCTTTAAAGTCGTGGAAAGTTTTATTAAGTGATTCTTTGTTAGTTATTAAATCTTCAATTTTATCAATTATCTGATATTTTAAGGCAAGATTTTCCTGTTTTTCCTGCTCAAGATTTACGTTATATTCAGATCGTTTTTCCCTAAAAACAGTGTAATAAGACTTAAATTGCTCTTCAACCGGGTTCGAAGCCGGGCTAAAATCCTCTTCATAACCACCAGCTTCAAGGAAGGCTTTCTTTTTCTCATCTATTTCTGCGTGATGCCTTTTATAAAAGCAAACCTTTATATTCTCAATCCGTTCTTTCGTTTTTCTTATATCACCCTTTTCAAGCAATATTTTTAATTGATTTACTAGTTCTTCCTGGGAAAGTGTTGTATAATCAAGATCCTCAATTAGAAATTCCTTTTCTACTTTAACCTCTTCAGGCTCAGTTACAGTTTCGTTTTCCTCTTCCTCTTTTTCAGTTATTTCTTCTGATTTTGATGTTTCAGCTTGCTCAGCTTCTACTTTTTCAGGTTCGATAACATTTTCAGGCGTTGATTCTTCTTCCTTTTCTTCCACTACTTCATCAAGGTTTTCAGACGTAGTTTCCTTTTCCAAGTCATTTTTTTCAGATTTGGATTTATTATCCTTTATCTTTTTAAGAATAATATCAGCAGCACTTTCTTCCTTTTCTTGAGTTTCTTCTTTTTCAGAATCGCTAGTAGAATTTATGGAATCATTTTCCACATTCTCATTCTCTACATTTTCAGATTTGTTTAATTCATCATTAGTAGAGTCCAGTAAATCATCAGTTTTCATAAATTAAAAAATTTAGATAGGTACAATACCTAGAGCATTAATAATAATATTCGCTACAAAATAATACAACAAAGGACATTTGATACTGCCACTTTTTTAGTTGTTTTAAAACCAGAATTTAATTCTGATTTTAATATGATCTTGGTTATTAATAGTTTAAACCCAATAGTTCCCTTCTTAAAAACTCACGAAAATACACATTTAGCTGGTAAACCTCAAAATTTTAACATAAATAAATAGCCAAATTAGATTAAACTTAACAAAATTTTAACTTTATACTCAAAATATTTTTGAATAACTGCTATCAGCTATTTTTAA
>JARGGF010000882.1 GCA_029210905.1 Bacteroidales bacterium
ATCTGGTTGTATTGGATCAGGATAGCCCATTTCTTCGGCTCTTGCCCGCTCTTTCTCCATATAAGCGCCACGTACAAATTTCGCACCCAGAAAATAAGCTTTTTCTGTAGCCTTTCTATGTGCAGCTTTTAAATAGTCAAGCCGATCCTTTCTATACATTTGATAAGTATTGAAAACAATAGCTTTCCCGTGGTTAAATTTCTCCATCATTGATTCTGTAACTTCATCAATTATAGGCTGATACCATGAATCTTCCGCATCTATTAAAATGGGAACATCCAATTCAAAAGCAGTCTGACAAAGCTGATTAATTCTATTCTTAAATTTCTCAACTTCTTTTTGTTCTTTTTCATCAAGTTTGGCTCCTGAACTTACTTTTTCCAACACAATACTTTTCCCAAATGCAGTAGGTTTAAATACTGAAAAAGGTATATTTCGATTGTCTCCTGCATTTTTAATTGAATTTAAAGTTTCGGCCAGGGCTTTTTCAATATCTTCATCCTTTTCTTTTCCTTCTACAGAATAATCAAGGATGGCTTTAACGTTATATTTACCCAATTTATCGACTACTTTTTGGCATGATTTTATGGTTTCACCACCAACAAAATGGGCATATAAGGTCGGTTTTGCAGCCCAGCCTACTGGAAAACCTATAGATATTGCCAATCGTGCCAATTTGTTACCCGTTTTTACCAGGCTGGTATTTCCCATGATTTTAAAAAGACGATAGGCCTTTTTAAGTTCTGAGTTGCTTTGACTTTGAAAAGCAATCTCTGTATTATCGAATTTTATCATTTATATATTAATTAAATGTTATTACCGAAATGTAAACAAACATGTTTATTTTTGGCGTCTAAATTAGTAATCAAAAAGCAATCTTTAAAATGATTTATTCGCAGCAGGATTCAGAAATTGTTTTTGTTAAATCTATTGAAAATGAGACAGATAAAATAAAACAGCAATTTGGGAACAAACTCCTTTTATTGACTGATAGCAATACAATAAATTATTGTTACCCTTTAATAAATGAATTTTTGCCGAAAGAAATTCCGGTATTTATTCTGGAAGCAGGTGAAGATCAAAAGAATATAGAAAGCGTTATTAAAGTATGGGAGTTTTTAAACAGCAATGATGCAGATAGAAAATCTGTGATAATAAATTTGGGTGGTGGAGTTTTATGCGATCTAGGTGGATTTGCAGCTTCAACTTTTAAACGGGGCCTTGATTTCATTCACATTCCAACTACACTCTTATCACAGGTAGATGCCTCAGTAGGAGGAAAGACGGGGGTGAATTTCAAGAGTTACAAAAATGAAGTTGGTTCATTTTCATTTCCACTCAAAGTGCTCATTGATACTAATTTCTTAAAAACTTTGGAGCAAGAACATATTCTTTCCGGATTTGGTGAAATGCTAAAGCATGCTTTTATTAAAGATGAAGCCTATTATCTAGAATTACAGGCACTTGACCTGGACAAAAAATCTCTGAAGTACGATCAGTTGCTGAAATTGGTCCAACATTCTGTAAAAATAAAGGAAGAAGTGGTTCTGGCAGATCCTATGGAAACGGGATTGCGTAAGATTTTGAATTTTGGGCATACCATCGGTCATGCTTTTGAAAGTTTTTACATGGGCACTGCAAAAGAGCTGATACATGGCAAAGCTATAGCATATGGAATGATCATGGAATTGTATTTATCTAAATTGAAACTGGGCTTTCCAAAAGAAAAACTGATTAAAGTTACAGATTATATAAACATGATTTATGGTAAGCTGATTTTTGAGAAGAGCGACTATGAAAAGTTGTTTATCTTAATGACCCATGACAAAAAGAATGAAAACAGTCAAATTAATTTTACTCTTTTGAAAGATATTGGCGTTTCGGTAATTAATCAAACAGCTGGCAAACAGGAGATTTATGAAGCCTTTGACTTTTACCTGAATAATTAATCTGTAAATAATAGAGGGTTTGGATTCTCTGGAGTAACCCTAATAAAAGCTAACAATTTTTATCTTTGCAAATTATACATTTTAAAAATAATTAAAAATGATAGTAGTAACTGGTGCCGCAGGCTTTATAGGAAGTTGTTTGGTAAGCAAATTAAATCAGGAGGGGTTTGAAGACATAATTGTTGTGGATGATTTCTCAAATTCTGAGAAGAACAAAAACCTTGAGGGTAAGAAAATTACAATACGGGTTGATCGAAATGAATTTTTTACATGGTTGGACCAGAACCAGAAAATGGTGCAGTTTATCTTTCATATAGGAGCACGTACCGATACTACTGAATTTGACACTTCCATCTTTGACAAACTTAATATTGGTTATACCAAACAAATGTGGAAAGCTTGCGTAAAATATGGCCTGCCACTTGTATATGCCTCATCAGCAGCAACATATGGGTTGGGCGAATATGGCTACGAAGACAATCATGATATTATAAAAAAATTAAAACCACTTAATCCCTATGGAGATTCTAAAAATGATTTCGATAAATGGGCTTTAACACAGGAAGAGCAACCATATTTTTGGGTAGGATTGAAGTTTTTTAATGTTTATGGCCCAAATGAGTTTCATAAAGGAAGAATGGCTTCAGTAATATTTCATGCCTTTAACCAAATTAAAGCAACTGGAGGAATGAAGCTTTTCCGTTCTCATAATCCTGATTATAAGGATGGTGAGCAAATCAGGGATTTTGTTTATGTAAAAGATGTGGTTGATATTTTGATGTTCTTTATGAACCACAGGAAAGATTCAGGCATTTACAACCTGGGTACAGGAAAGGCCCGTACTTTTCTTGATTTGACCAAAAATACCTTTTCAGCAAT
>JARGGF010000883.1 GCA_029210905.1 Bacteroidales bacterium
TGATTTTTCCCATTTCCAGGGATACCAGGGCACCCAGATCTTTTTTATTTTCTCTTAAAGCATCCCCAAGCTGTCTTACAACTTCACCTCTTTGTGGTGCAGGCCATTTTCGCCATTCCTTGAATGCTTGTTGGGCCCTGGCCATTATCTGTTCATATTCTTCAATTGAAGCATTTTGAATTTTTGCAATGGGTTTACCATCGATAGGAGACGCAGATTCAGTAACCTGGCCTGTTGAAATTAGCCATTCCGTTCCACTGCATGCTCCTGCATTTACTTCCTTTATCCCCAGCCTGGTAAGTACTTGTTCTCTGTTCATTTTAATATCCATTTTGCGTATTATTTTTATTTATGGTGTAAATTGTGATATGTTAGGTAAAATTCTTTAATTGTTATATTTAAAATTTTTCGAATTGCAAAACTGTGCATATCGGGCAGCAAAATTATAATTAATTGTAGAACTAAACTATTGAATAAGTCTTTTTTTATTGTATAAATAGTGATTATTCTCATGCAGTTCCGGTTATTATTGCATAAACAGATTATTTGATACAGGAAGAATATGAGCCTATAAAATAATAAATTTTTAAAAAGATGGCTTCCTATCGTGTTTTGGAAATGAATTATAGGATTTTTGTCTTTAATTGGGTTTTGAGCAACAGTTGGTTTAACATTAAAACGCATCAAATGCAACTTGATATCAATAAATTTGTCATTTTATATTAAGGTCTATGGTTGGCGATATTCATGTTTAAAATATTCAAAAAATATTTTATTTTTATTTGTTCTGATTTACCAATTTTAGTAAAGTATTTTTATGAACCAGGTACTTTTTAACATTCAGCGTGCATTTGGTGCCAGTAGCCAGGAGCTTGATGCCCTCGACAAGGTGATGGAAAAAACGACCCTTGAAAAAAATGATTTTTTTTTAACAGAAGGTGAAGTATGCAAGTCCATTGCTTTTATAGAAAGTGGGAGCATGCGCCTTTATTACGATTATCAGGCAAAAGAAAACAGTAATGATTTTTTCTTTGAAAATTCGGTGGTGCTTTCATTTGCCAGTTTTCTATCTCAACAGCCCTCAAAAGTAAACATAACTGCCATTGAACCCTGTAAACTACTTGTTATTCAGTATACTGATGTTTTTAGTCTTTTTTATCAATACCCGAGTCTTAAGCGATTTGCAGAGGTGCTTCTTCAGGAGCATCTAATAAAATCTGAAGCAAGAGCAGCTTCATTGCTCAACGACACGCCTCTTGTCCGATTTACAAAACTTTTGGAAGAACATCCCAGGATATTTAAAAGAATCCCGCTTCACTATGTGGCAAGCTATTTAAGCATTTCGCCTGAAACTCTCAGCCGCTACCGTACAAAATTCCTTATTTAGTTCTATTGATTTGGATCAAGAAAATTTAGAAAGTCTCTTCGTTACTTTGTTCTCTTAAACATGGTTCCGGAGCCTTCTAAACTAAAAAAAATGAAAACACAAGTAAAAAAAGAAGAATTATTGGTGTTGACCGATGTGATTAAAATTCTGGTTGACAAAACAGAAACGAATGGGAAGTATGCAATTTTTGAAGAAAATGTACCACCCCTTGGTGGGCCGCCACCGCATTTGCATCCTGACGAGGAGATTTTTTATGTGGTTGAAGGTGAATTTGAATTTATTCTGAACGATATTCAGCATCCTTTCAGAGCCATGGCTGGGAGTGTTGTACATATTCCGTCAAATGCACTACATACATTTAAAAATGTGGGAAATACACAAGGGAAAATGGTTGTATTTTTAAGTCCAGGTAATTTATTGGATTATTTCCGTGTTATTGGGCGGCAATTAAATGGAAGTGCGGATTATCCGGATCTAAGCATAGCGCCCGATTTTACTGAACTGGATGTTAAAAAAGCTTTTGAATTTGCACCGCAATACAGAGTTCAGTTTGTGCTGCCCGAAATTATGGAAAAATAATTATTTTAGAAACTTGTTTAATGCTTCGAAATGATTGTTGTTGACCTTATAAGAAATGCTTCAGGTGTGATTTATGCGAAGCTCAGCTACGAGCCCCGGAAAAATTATCTGTTGATGAAATGGATAGGGGCCTGTACTGAAGAAGAAGTAAAACATGCGTCGATGAAAATGCTGGAGTGGCAAAAAAGGGAGGGTTTGCGTACTAATTGTAAGTTTCATGTTCACGATACAAAAGAGATTGAAGGAGCATGGGCCGGACTGGTAGAATGGATAAGTAATTACTTTTTCCCACTTAACTATGAATACGGCTTACGATACAACATCAGTATTATCTCACCCGATTTATTTTCAAAACTTAGTTCTATGGAACTAAAAAAACGAAGCAGTAAGGTCACAACAATTTTGGCTGAAACCTTATCGCAGGCTGAAGCCTGGCTGACAAACAAATATAAAGAAGAAAGCTTAGGGCTATAAATTCTTGTACTTCACCTTATTAAAACCCGGTTTTAAAATATTTAATTAGTTAAAGCTCTTATTTATCTATTGTTCGTTTAAAAAATCAAAAAAATGAAAACAATTTACTTAGTTTGCATTCTTATACTGCTATCATACAGCCATTTATCAGCTCAAGATTTTGAGAATGAAGTAAATGATTTTATTCAAAATCAAATTAATACACATCACATTCCTGCAATTAGTGTTGCAGTTATTGATAGAGGTGTTGTAAGGTTTCAAAAAACTTATGGCAACGCTGTGCTTGAATTCGCTATACCAAATACAGACAGCACTGCATTTCAGTTAGCATCAGTAACAAAACTTATTTCGGCAACAGCTCTAGTACTGCTTGTTCAGGAA
>JARGGF010000884.1 GCA_029210905.1 Bacteroidales bacterium
ATTTTTACTTTTGGTTTTCATGTAGGTAAGAATAAATACCAGCTGCGATGCAGTAACTGAGTTGGTACGTGATAAGCCACTTCCATCATAGATAAAAAAACCATCTGTATCCATCCCCTTGTTTTTCCAAAACTCTGTTACTGCCTCATATCCAGCATTATTACTTCCGTCATGTTTTAGCTTGTATCCAATTTCATTTAACAGATGTTCGGCAAAAAGATTGATGCTTTTTTTATTAGTAATATCTATAATGGCTTGCAAGCTGGGTGAATAATAAACATGCAAATCATGCCTTATTTCATTAATGGTATCCCCATTTAAAGCCAATAAACGAATTGTAGATACCTTATTCGAAGTTTTTAAACCCCGAAAAATTAACTTTTGGTTGAGCAGCCATGCCAGATAGTAAGCAGGATCAGGAATTGCGCCCTTAATCTCAAAATCACTTTTTGCTTTTGGTATGGTTCCCCGAATAGTACGATTATAGGTGTATGGGCTTCCAAATATAAAAGCTTCATCAGTGCCAATATTTGAAGAAAGTACCTCATTATTGATTGATAAACCAGGTATTTCAGGGTCAATTTTAATAATCTTCACTTCCTTATCGGGCAAGGCAGGCGACTGAAAATGGATCTCATAAAGGTTGTCAAAAACTGTGAGCCCATTGGCCCCAGCCCCGTAGTAGTTGCCTACATCTTCCCAGGCCCATTTAGGGGGCGCAATTTCATAACTGTAGCGGCTGGCATCACCAATAATGAACCCAGCTACAGAATCAATTTTATGCTTATTAATTGCCGTAATCCAACTATTAAAAAAGCTGTATCTCTTTTCTTTATCAAAGTATTTTGAACCCAAAGTAGGATCTGAACCACCATGAATATAAATGTTTCCTTTAAGCACTCTATTTATGGTATCGATATCGCCGGAGTATTGTAAATGAGTTGTAAACTTGTAATTTTTTCCCAATACTTCAAGAGCTGCTGCAGTGGTAACCAATTTTTGTGTAGATGCCGGCATCAGACTTAAATCAGGATTAAGCTCAGCAATTATTTCACCGGTTTTTACATCCTTAGCTAAAAAACCAATACTGGCGTTTTTTAAATCTTTATCCACCAAAAGTGTTTTAATAGCTTGATTTACATTATGATCTTGCTGATTAAGTTTTTTAGTCTGAGCGGTTAGAATTGAAGTAACACCAAAAAATAAAATATTAAATAAGTACTTTTTTGAAATCATTAAATAGAGATTTTGAAGTTAATTTTGGCTAAAATAAGAATTCTTTGATTGATTTCAATTTAATAAAAACAAAAAGGGTTTCCTATAAAATAGAAAACCCAGCACATTTGTTTTTAGAATCTTATATAGAAATGTCTAATATCTCAAAATCAATAACTCCATTAGGAACCGTAATTGAAACTTTGTCGCCAACTTTTTTACCCATAAGTCCTTGCGCAATAGGGGTTTCAACTGATATTTTCCCTGCTTTTAAATCTGCCTCACTTTCGGCAACCAGGGTATATTCCATAATTGCTTTATTCTTAAGGTTTTTAATTTTTACCTTTGTTAAAATTTGTACAGAGGAAGAATCAATTTTACTTTCATCTATTATTCTGGAGTTTCTAACAATTTCCTGCAATTTTGAAATTTTTAATTCCAGCAGACCCTGAGCTTCTTTGGCTGCATCATATTCTGCATTTTCAGAAAGATCCCCTTTATCACGTGCTTCAGCTATCTGAGCCGAAATTTTGGGTCTTTCAATCTTTGTTAATTGATCCAACTCATCCTTCAATTTTTTCAGTCCTACCGCAGTTAAGTACGAAACTTTTGCCATATGAATTATTATTAGTTATGGTAAATAAAAAAGAATCCATTCCCAGTTTGGTTATTGGACTCTTTATGCTGCAAATATAATTAAATTTGTTGTATTTTCAAATAAATGGTTTTATTTCAGAACTTTAAGTTACTGATTTTGTGCAGGTAAAACCATTAGCGACGATATTTTTTGCGTTCTAAAATTGATGAATAAATAATTGCAGATTTCACATCAAAACCATCGATGCTTTCATTTTCTTCTCTAAATGATGGCCTTTTTCTAGATGGTTTCTCCGTTTTTTCCACCATTTTAGGAATTTCTTCAACTATTTCTTCAATTTGAATTTTTTCAGGGTATTTCTTTTCAGGCTCTTCAGATTTAAATTCTTTTTTTCGCTCAAGAATTTTTTCAAAATCATTTAAAGAATATACCATCTCTTCCTCATTATTAGCCATTGGCGCCTGAGCCTTTTTCTTTTTATTCTGTCCAAGCAGACTAACAACAAAAATAACAATTGTTGCTATGATGTATATTACATTATCTAAATCCATTATTTTTGGCTTTATTGTGAAAACAAAATTATAAAAGCTGGTCGAATTTCAATAAGTTTATCTAAATAAATTAAAAAACGATTTCATTTTCTGCCTTCTTTTATTTTTTTTATAACTGGCGTTAGCCTTTTTCTCATTCTCCTTCATCCTTTTTCTGGTAGCATCATTTTGCTTACTCAGAACTTTTTTCTTTCTGAACTTATCAAGTTTTTTGGCACGTAAATAATCTTTCCTATTTGCCTTTCCAATCCTAAAACGATCCATCAGGCCCAACTTCTGACCACTTCTTTGTCTTGATCTAAGCTCCTGCACTTTCTCTGTGAGCTGATATTTAGTATTTATCCGCTGCAATTCTTCATATTCACTGGCAGAAAGTTTAGCCCCCAGATAGTCCTGCTTTTCTTCCTGCAAGGCTTCCGTAATTGGGTCTTCTTGCGCCATACCTTGCTTATTAA
>JARGGF010000885.1 GCA_029210905.1 Bacteroidales bacterium
TCCTTTTTTAATTACCGTGTGGCAATTTAAACAGACATTTGTTGAAGGAATTCCAGCATTTTGACTATCCATGGCTCCGGTATGACAATATTGACAGTCAATTTTATTTTCACCCGCATGTACCCTGTGAGAAAATTTTATAGGTTGGTCCGGTTCGTAGCCTGGAGTGCGGCCTAAGTTCACTGCTTCGGTATATACAGTCATGGAAATCAGGAATAATGCTGAAGAAATCAATAAAACATGAATAAAAACTGCTTTGCTTAAGAACTTGGTAAATGCCAAATCAAAAATAGAAAGCAACAATATTATAATACTTATATAAAAGAGGCCTTTTGTGGACTTTGGTAAATTACTTTCTTCATTGTCAAGAAAATTAGGATTTGCCTCAACAACAACTTGTGCTGATTCTTTATTTTCGAATGCAGCGGGATTTTCAATATAAGCCAATAATTCTCTGATTTCATCATCAGTTAAATTATTATCGGGCATGGGTATTTTGTTATTTTCTTCAAACAACTGAATGGCAACTTTATCACCTGATTTTATCATTGTTTGTGAAGACCTAATAAATTTTATAAGCCATGCTTCATCATGCCTGTCATTAACTCCCTTTAAATCAGGCCCTATCATCTTTCCACCACCAATTGTATGACAAGCGGCACAGACCTTAAAATTCTCAACAGGGCCCTTCTGAGCCATCATTCCTGAAGTATTATAAATAAGAATTACAATAAACAGAAGTACTATCTTATTGATATTCTGGTTATAAAGTAATTTTCTAAACATATGATTCTAAGATATTTATAAATAATTTCTTGATTTTCCTTTAACGCAAAGCAAAAATATATAATAAGATGTTATTCTCCTAAATATTTATTTAGATTTTTTAATCTTTTATAAAACAATTGGGAATAAGGCACTAAAATACAAGACATTAAGGTTGTTAATTTTTGTTAATAATTTTTATTAAAGTAATCATTTTGTATGACTTATAAAAAAATAAGCAAAAAAATATAGCAGATTATAGTAAAAAGATAATAATTGAATTGTATCGCAAACATATAAGATGTTTTTAAATTTAATGGAAAAGACATATTTACCACTCTGCTTCTAAAAATAGGCATTTTAATAGCTGTTAATATTTTAGTATTTTTAAAGTGGCAACTTGATACTAAATGTTATTCCAGTAATTTCAGCTAAAATAATCCAAACATTATTTTGTATAAACTTATATACAGCTGATGCAGATTTTCCGTTGTTAATAGTAAAGTCGTCTGGTTATAGTCAAAAATAATACCCAATGAAAACAATTCATACAGCTAAATTAATCTTTTTGTTATTTATCATTTTCTCTTTCATCTCAATAAAATCAAAAGCTATTGATTATTTGGAGATTATAAATCACGTTAATAATACACCAATCAGTGTTAAAAATTCAACTTTAAAATTAAGTGTTTACTTGTGTGAACCCTATAAAACTGAAAAGGAAAAATTTGCTTCAATATTTTACTGGATTGCCAAAAATATTAGCTACAATGACGTTCAGGCAAAAACAACCATTTACTACGAAAGTGTGGATGAAATAATTGAGCAGGTAATGAAAAGTAAAAGTGGCGTTTGCCAGCATTTTTCTGAACTTTTTGCCAGGCTTGCAAGGCACGCGGGATTAGAAGTATATGTAGTAAACGGATACACCCGAACAAATGGTAAAGTTGACAACCTGTCCCATGCATGGAATATAATTAAAACAAATGATAAATACTCATTTATAGATGCAACCTGGGCAGGTGCTGCTTTAAAAACTATCTCTAAAAATAAATTCCCCGAGATGTTCTTTATGATGATACCTGAAGAAAACCTAAAACGAAGAATGCCTTTTGATCCTATCTGGCAGGCATTACCTTATCCTTTTAAATATCAAGAATTTGACAAAAATTCAGAGAAGACTGCGACAAGAAAGGACCGTTTCAATTACGCAGATTCAATAAATGCCTACAACAATTCAGAGCTGATTGATAAACAGACAGGCACTATGAGAAGGATGAAAGCAAATGGTACTTTCAACCCTTTGGTAGCCAAAGAGTATGATTTAATGGAAAAGAATTATGAAATGTTGCTTTTTAACCGGGAAGTTGTTAAATATAACCAGGCAACG
Source organism: Bacteroidales bacterium (assembly GCA_029210905.1). Lineage (GTDB taxonomy): Bacteria > Bacteroidota > Bacteroidia > Bacteroidales > NBLH01 > NBLH01. The sequence continues at coordinate 2,156 of JARGGF010000885.1, forward strand.
GCATTATATAATAATGGGATGAAATACTTTAATCAATATGTTAAAATAAAAAATAACAAAACCGATCTTAAAAATTATAGCAGGCAACAACTTGAAGCGATAATTGACTCTGCCTCAGTCAATTTACAAAAAGCTGAAAAAATATTTGAAGTGGTTTCTACAAATAATGCTGAAATGATAGGGTATATAAAAAAGAATATGGTAAACATTGAAAAAGCAAATAAAATTCTGATAAAGGAACGGAAATTTATTCTGAATTTGCCCAAATAATTAATCTGTTTACTTTAAAGATAAAAATTACTGAATTCTTTACATTTTGAATTATTGCTGGGTTCAGGTATAAAAAAACTGTTCTGTTTCATGATGATTATCAAGCTTTATAGAGCAGCATTATCCAAGCCATTTTATCTACAATAAATTGTTATTTGCAATTTTTTCTAAATTAGATTTCAATTTCCAACCAAAATAAAAAAGAATTAAAAAACTTACCTGACAATGCCACCATATTCATAGCCAATACTGTCAATATGCTTTTTAATCTCATTCATATCCACATTATTGCCCTGAATAATAGCCATTGACTGATCTAAATCAACCTCTACTGAAGAGACTCCTTCAACCGATTTTATAGATTTTTCTACATTCATTTTACAATGATTAC
>JARGGF010000886.1 GCA_029210905.1 Bacteroidales bacterium
AATCTCAAATGCTAAGCATTCCCGATAAACCTTTTCAAGCAAGCCGGATCCCAATTTCGTATGAATTTTAAAAGCACAATCCAAAATCAATTTACTAATTGCATTTTCATCCATAATTATCTGACTTTGTGCTCCAATCCTATTCTTTAATATCATAAGCCATCACCGCCCCTCCATGCCTCACATACAACACACCATCTTTAATTACGGGGTGCGCCCAATAAGGCCCTTTCCCTTTTGGTACTTTAAATGAGCCAATCACCTTAAATTCTTCAGGATTGGCCTTTACCAATGCCATATTTCCAGTTTTTTCTTCGAAACAATACAACATATCCTCGGCTGCAATAATAGATCCTTTGTTTATCCACTCAGTTTCGTATTGCACTTTCCCTGTTTTCCAATCCAGACAAACCCAGCGCCCCATTCGGTTATGTTCCCAATTGGAGCCATATAAATAATTACCGATTTTTACCACACCCCCGTGATGCACATCAAGTACCGTATCAACCCAAAGCAAAGAAACTGAACTAAGATCGTCTGCAAGTTTTAGTTTCACACTTTTATGATCATAGCCGCTCGTTACAAATAATTCGTCTTTAAAATATATTGGTGTATTGGTGTTGTTGTTTCTTTCCTTTTTATACGACCCAAAATCAAATTTCCAGGCTATTTTACCATTTTCCGGCTCCACTGCAAAAATGAAGTTTTCTGTGACATTGACAATTTGTTTTTTACCATCTTTTTCAATCAAAACTGGGGAAGTGTATGATGGGTTATCTTTTAAACTCTCTGATTTCCAGATCAATTCACCATTATTTTTATTAAAGGCCAGCATCGTAGTGAGGTTACCGCCTGTGGTAAAAAACACCTTTTCTCCATCAATCAGGAGCGATTCAGCAAGTCCCCACCTTCCAAGTGTTCCTCCAAATTTTTCACTAGCTTTAACAGACCATATGATATTTCCCTTATCGCCATCAATGCATGCAATATCTCCCTTTCCACTGGAAACATACACCCTTTTGTTGTCCACAGTTGGGGTAGATCTACTTGGCTGATATGAGGCATCCCAGGCCCTGCCATAAGATGTTTGCCAAAGTTTTTTTCCATGCTTATCAAGAGCGATTAAAGCATCCAATGAATCAACCAGCCCGGTAAGGTAAATTTTATTATTTGCCACAGCTACAGATGAGTATCCATCAGGCAAAGTATCGTTGAACCAAATCAATTCAGGTCCATTTTCAGGCCACTCTTTTAGTAGCTCTGTTTCTTGATAAACACCTGTACGTCCGGGGCCCCGCCATTCACTTTCGGGCTGGGCCATTAATCCAAACGCTAAAAAAATACAAATTATAAATAGATGTAATCTTTTCATTATCAGTAAATTAAAAGTAGCTGTCTGTGATTAAGCAAATAAGATTGATTTTTAATTATTTGTTCTTAATATCGTAGGCCATTAATGCACCGCCATGCCTTACATACAAAATTCCATCCTTGATCACCGGATGTGCCCAATAAGGGCCTTTTCCATAAGGCACTTTTAAAGTTGAAATGGGTTCAAACTTCTCAGGATCAGCTTTTACCAATGCAATATTTCCCCGTTTTTCTTCATAGCAGTACAGCATGCCATCGTTGGCTATAATAGATCCTTTATTCTCCCATTTAGTTTCGTACCTGGCTTTTCCTGTTTTCCATTCAATACAGCACCAGTTGCCGTTGCCGTTGTTAATCCAGTTTGAGCCGTAAATATAATCGCCCACTTTTACTACTCCACCATGGTGGGTGTCAATAAGTGAATCGCTGTAAACCAATTCAACTGCTGAGGCATCTTCGTTCATTTTCAACATAGCGCCTACATGGTCGTAACCACTGTTTACGTAAATATGTCCATCACTGTAAAGTGGTGTGGTACAATTAATTGAAGGTGCCCAGTCTTCTTTTGGTGGATTTAATTCAATGTACTTGAATTTCCATAAAATTTTACCATTTTCGGCATTAACAGCAAAAATATAACTTGCACCAACATTAACTATCATATCAATTTTGTTGTAATTTACCAAAATGGGAGACACATAGGCCAAAGAATCACCAATACTTTCGCTTTGCCAGATGGTTTCACCGGTATTTTTGTTTAATGCCACTGTGGTGGTTTGCTTACCAATTGGAGAAAAGAAAAGCATGTCGCCCTTAATGATTAGTGATTCTGCAACACCCCAGGCATTAAAATGGGCCTTAAATTTTTCTCCGGCTTTTATTGTCCATATAATTTTTCCTGAAGTAGCATCAATTTTTGCTAAATCGCCTAAGCCACTTGAAACATAAATATCATTACCTTCAATTGTTGGTGTGCAACGGCTCTCAGGAAATGATTGGTCCCAGGCCCTTCCATAGGGTACCTGCCAGATTATTTTACCATCTATGTCCATGGCAATTAACACATCCATGGAATCGGTTTTACCCGTAAGATAGATGGTATTATTGACAATTGAAACCGATGAATGCCCAGCTGGTAAACTATCATTGTACCACAATAATTTGGGGCCATCTGCTGGCCATTGTTTAAGCAGGCCTGTTTCATGATAAACGCCTGTTCTTCCAAGGTTTCGGAATTCGCTAATTACTTGCGAATTAGCAAGTATCGCCAAAAACAAGATGAAATAGATACTAAATAAAATTCTTTTCATATATACCTTTAGTTAAATAATAATATTTCCTTTTTCTATTTTGATGTTTTAATTTAGATGCATTTCCAAAGCACTGTAAAAAAATTTTGTAAGCTAAAAAATATCTTAAAGTGCACCTAAACATCTT
>JARGGF010000887.1 GCA_029210905.1 Bacteroidales bacterium
AAGATTAATGATTTATTGAAAGATTAAAAATATTTTCCGAAATAGGTACATAATTGTTGATGAATTAAATTTTAGAAAACTTTAAAAATCAAATTTCTTAAAAAAAACACATTTCCAAATTTTGAACCTTCCACTTTTTATATCCCGCCGTTATTTATTTGCCAAAAAATCAACCAATTTGGTGAATATTATCTCCATTTTGTCAGTCTCCATTCTTGCGCTCATTACCTCAACCCTTATTATTGTTTTATCCGTATTAAATGGCTTTGATATTTTGATTAAATCATTCTTCAATTCTTTCGATCCGGAATTTAAGATTGTTGTAGCTGAGGGAAAAGTATTTCCAGCTACCGACAGCCTGAAATCAAAAATTGCAAATTTTGAGGAAGTAGCTGCTCTAACAGAAGTACTTGAGGAAAATGTAATGCTTGTCTATAATAGCAGGCAGGATATAGCCAGAATAAAAGGGGTTTCCGAAAGTTTTAACCAGACAAGTGGTATTGACAGCATGATAATAAATGGGGAGTATTTGCTCAAAGATAAAAACCAGGATTTTGCGCTGTTAGGTTATTTACTTTCTACCAGGCTATCGCTAAATCTAAATTTAATAAAGCCAATAAAAATATTGGCTCCCAGGCGCAATGTTCAGCCAAGCCTTACCAATATGAATGTATTGAATACTAAATCTATTTTCCCAATTGGTGTATTTTCAGTTTTTCAGGAAGAATATGATTCAGAATTAATCATTGTACCCATTGAATTTTGCAGAAAATTGCTTGAATACCATGATGAAGTTAGTGCAATTGATATAAAATTACACCAGGGAGCTGATCCTGTGATTTTCCAGGAAAAACTGGAACAAGTGCTTGGAAATAAATATGTTGTAAAAAACCGTTACCAGCAACATGAATTTTTCTATAAAATAATGGAATCAGAAAAATGGGCAGGTTTTTTAATTCTTGCCTTTATTTTAGTAATTGCTTCATTTAATCTTACCGGTTCTTTAACCATGTTAATCATTGACAAAAAAGATGATATTGTCACCCTTCAAAACATGGGTGCCAGTAACTCAATGATTCGCAGGATATTCCTGTTAGAAGGTTGGTTCATATCAATTATTGGTGCACTGGGAGGAATTTTATTAGGGCTTTTAATTTGCTGGGGCCAGATTAAATTTGGCTGGGTAAGCTTCCCCGAAAACTTTATGGTTCAGAATTATCCGGTTGCCCTGCAATTTATGGATTTTGTGTACGTATTTTTTACAGTAGTGGCAATTGGATTTATAGCCTCGTGGTATCCGGTAAGGTATATTACTAAGAAGCATTTGTTATTGTAGGAATTAGAGCAGGTTTTCAATTTATTGATCGTGTAATAACCACACAAATATTTCGCTAAAAATTATTTTGCCCTTATCCAGAAACCTGAACCCGAAACCCCTCTCCTTCCAGCCTGTCCTTTATTTTATTCAAATCATCAAGGCTTACTTTCTCTAAATCAGGCGATGGAGTGTCACGTGCAATCGTATATATCATCACTTGCTTTGGCTTTATCTGATGAAGGGCTTTTATCCAGGCGGTTAGTTCCTTTTCGGTGGTATTATCAACTTTTTCCCCTCCAAAACTGCCTTTCACAAACATGGTTTGGATAATTACATTTCCATCAAACTGCTTTAATTGTTCAATTATCTTTTCTACCCGAAATTTCCCCAATGGTTTATTAAACAGTTCAATAGTTTGCAGAAAAACAGAATCGAGCTTTAAAATATTATCGTCCACTCTGTTAAGTGCCCTGAAAACTGACACTTTGTGTAGTAAGGTAGCATTAGACAATACCGCAATACGGGCATTTGGATAATATTTATTTCTTATAGTAATCGTGTTATCTATAATTCCTTCAAATTCAGGATGCATGGTGGGTTCACCATTTCCAGCGTAAGTAATTACATCAAGTGGTTCTTTTTTCTCTTTCATACTTTGAAGTGTGGCTTCGAGTTTTTCGGCCACTAATTGCCGCGCATGCCATGATATTTTCATTTCTAGGGCTCCCGGGGTCCATCCGCACTCGCAATAAATACAGTTAAAATTGCAGAGTTTAGAGTCAACAGGTAACAGATTAATGCCCAGTGAAATACCTAATCGCCTGCTTTTTACCGGACCAAAAATAATTTTATCAAAAAGAAAAGTTGTCATTGCAAAAGCTTAAAATAAAATAATGGCTGCAAATGTATAGAAAATCTATAGGCGATTCAGTATTTTAATTACATTTTTACCATAAACCCGTTTCTGAAAGCAATAAATACTTAATAAAATTATAGAAACAGATGCATAAACACCTGTCCCTTTTTTGTAAAGAAAATAATTTATGCTTTAAGTACCTGATATTCTGCGTTTAATACCTTATTTTACATTTTGACCCGAATAAATTATTGCTACATGGTTTAAATATTACATTTTTTTTTAATTTTATGAAGTAAACGTTATACCGGAGTCAATTCTTCAGATAAACTCCTTTTATTAATTATTAATCTAATGTTATAATGAATCAAGTATTATTGTTCGGCTTCATTGTTTTTGTATTAGGCGTGCCAACCGCTTATTTATTGTTAAAAAAACTCTTTAAAAATTCTTTTCTTGTTAAAATTGGTACAGTGCTAAGCCTCGAAATGGCTTTTGTGGCCACTTTGGCTTTTGGCATTAACTTTATTGGCCTGGCCCACCTTTCATGGGCATTGCCTTTGGCAATAGTTGTAATGGTTGCTGGGGTAATTGTTGTAAGGAACGAAATTCTGATACTTC